>JAGLQR010000230.1 GCA_023136725.1 Candidatus Aminicenantota bacterium | reverse complement strand
CTCCTACATGTGGGAAATGATCAGGTATCCACCAGCAACCCAAAGTGCGAATGCAATAAAGATCATTATGTAAAAAAGTTTTTTATGATTAAGGGATCCTTTCCAGAAGTCAACGATTATTACCCTTATCCCGTTGAAAGCATGGAATAATATAATACCCCACAACCCAATCTCCAGTAATTTGAACAAAGGGGATGCGAGAATTCCCATCACCCTGTTAAAACCTTCCGGCCCTTTGGAAATAGTGCTGATCACCCATATGTGAGCTGAAAGATAAAAAATAAGAGCAAGGCCGGACAGACGATGAAGTATCCATGCCCAGGACCCTGTGAATTTGTAATAACCAAGATCAAAAAATTTTTTATCCTTGTACAATTTTGCCTCCTTCGTACAGAATTACGATTTTTAATTCTAATACGTAGAAAGACTTACTTCAACAAAAAAATTGATTTTTTTTCGAAAAAGGACTAACCTTTTCAGATGAAGGACAAGCAGGAATACAAGAACAGTTTTAAGGCCCCTGAATTCCTGGCATTCGATCGTCTGATCAAAGACAATCAATGGCTGATCAAAATCAGATTCTTCTACACCCTTTTCGTTTCTGTCTTCTTCATAATACTCAATCTTGCAAATGAGACCGACACAGTAAAGATAAGGGACCTCTCGTTACTCCTCGGCCTGATGGTGATCGGGAATATCCTTTTCAATGTAACTCTCAAGAAAGTAATACGAAAGAAACTTGAGAACCTGGATTACAACAGCCTCCAGTCACTTGCAACGGTCCAGATAGATTTTGATTTTGTTCTCCTGTCAATAATTGTCTTCATTTCCGGAGGTGTGAACAGCCCTGTCATGATCCTGTACATCTTCTATATTATGATATCCACATTTATCGTGACCCATGATAAAGCCATCAGAAATACAACAATAGCAATAATTCTGGTATCTGCAATATTTTTTATTGACAGCTCATTCGTGATCAAACATAGACTTCCGGTCATGATCTCATATGACATAATCCTGCTGCTCGCATTTTTTATCTCCTCCCACCTCTCAATGAACCTCAGAGAGAACCGTGAGATACTTCAGGAGCTCCTGAAGAAAACTAGAGACCTGTCGATCAGGGACGGCCTGACAGGCCTTTTAAATCAGACCCATTTTTTCGAGATGCTGGAGGAGCACCTGAAAAAAGCGAGAAGATATAACGAAGTGTTCTCCGTCCTGTTATTCGATATTGATAATTTCAAGAACTATAATGACAACAATGGACATATTAACGGTTCCGGCGTGATAAGAAGGATCGGTCATATAGTCACAGATACTTTCAGGACTTTTGATATATCAGCCAGATACGGCGGCGATGAATATGTCATTTTTCTCCCTAATACTGACAAAATAGGATCATTCCTGGCAGGGGACAGGCTGAGAGAAAGAGTTGAAAAATCAAAATTCCCGGGGATGGAGAAACAGCCGAAGGGGAGCATAACAATCTCCATGGGGATCTCATCTTTCCCTGAGGATGGTGACACCAGGGAAGAGGTCCTCAATATGGCCGATAAGGCACTCTATTATTCCAAAGAGAATGGGAGGAACCGGGTAACACTATTTAAAAGAGACATCCTTACCGGAGAAGAGTGACCCCCGTTTCTCCGCTTTATAATTGACATTTTTTACATATTATTATAAACTTTCCAGTATGTGGATTAGCAAAAGAGATACAGAAATACTGGCAACACTGGTCAATTTATACAGTAATACCAGACTTCCGGTCAGCTCTGCACAATTATCCGGCTATCTCCCATACTCCTGCTCCCTTATAAGAAAAGAGCTTCAGAAACTTGAAGCGAACGGACTCATAAAGAAGAGCAGCAATTCTTCAGGAAGAACACCTTCCGACAGAGGCATTAAGATGTATCTGGGAAACCTTGATAAAATGACCGAAACCGGCCCTCTCTCTCAGGGATTTCTGCACGCAAACGGAAAGAACTTCAGTGACCTTTCCACAAAAAGCGCCGATCTCCTTTCACGGGAGTCAGATCACATAGGCTTTGTTTATTTTGATTCTATTTTCGATCTTGAGTTTAAAAGTCTCAAACTGATAAAGACCGATTCATATAAGATAATGATGATACTGAGAGGAAGTAACCAGTGGATCTTTTCAAAGATCTTTATAACTAACAGGAATTATTCGGAAGCAGAACTGAAAAATTGGGAGCATATTCTGAACAAAGAGTTCTCACACCGTTCCCTGAACAGGGTTTTTAAGATCATAAGAAACAGGCTGTTCAAGGACAAGGAAAGGTATATAAATGTTTACCGGGGGATCTATAATCTCCTCGGGACAGAGGACCTTATGACTGCCGATCTGTTTTACAACGGCACTCTGAACCTTCTCAACTCACAGGTAACTGATACAGAGACCCTGAAAAAAATAATCTGCACACTCGAGGAAAAAGAGAGATTTGCAAAGTTCCTCAAGGATATTCTGAACGAAAAGGACAGGAACCCGGTTATAGCTTTCGGAGGAGAATCAGGTATATCTGAATTTGAAGAGCTTATTCTGATAATTTCAAATTTTTACTGGTCGGAAAATCCAATAGGGAAGCTGGGCATAATCGGCCCTAAATTTACAAAATACTCTGAAACTATAAACAGGGTAAAACATTTTTCAAGTCATATTACTACAATATTGTCTGAAAACCCCATGGAGGCATAAATGAGTGTTGATGATAATAAACTGGACATAAGTTATGTTCCGGATGATCCTGATTTCGGGCAGGATGAGAGAGTTCAAAAAAAACCAATTGAAAAGAAAGTTGAGCATAAGAAAAAGGCCCAGGTAAGAAAATCGACTGCCAAACTGAAGGTTCAGGAAAAGATCATTGAGAAACTGACCATAGAAAGGGATGAGTTCAAAGACAAGTTCCTGAGGAACATGGCCGAAATAGATAATTTCAGAAAAAGGGTAAAAAAAGAGAAAGAGGAGCATCAGAAATATGCTTTGGGAGATTTTCTCAAAGAGCTTCTTGTAATAACCGACAACCTTGAGAGAGCTCTGAAGGTCAAAAACGGAGAATCTGCGGAAAATTCAATATATTCCGGTGTTGAAATGATCTACAGGCAATTCATGGAAATACTGAGCAAGAATGGAGTGATGGAGATCGAAGCAATGAACAAACCCTTTGATCCCAATATTCACCAGGCTCTTTCCAAAGAAGAGGTTGATTTTGTATCCGGGCCGACAATAGTAGAAGTTTACCAGAAAGGGTTCATGTATAACGATAAATTGCTGAGGCCGACCCTGGCAAAGGTTGGAATTCAGCCGGAACCGGTTAATCAGACTGATACTCAGGAATAATAAAATGGCCAAAAATATCGGGATTGACCTTGGGACAACAAATTCATGCATTAGTTTCTTCGAAGGTTCAGTTCCTGAAATCATCCCGAATCCGGAGGGATCGAGGGTTATTCCCTCTATAGTATCTCTCAGCAAGGATAAAAAGCCGATCTTCGGTAATGTCGCAAAGAGACAATTCCTTTCTGATCCTGAAAATACGATCTGGGGGGTTAAGAGGATAATCGGGAGAAAATTCGATTCTCCTGAGATCGAAAAGATAAGAAGT
>JAGLQR010000023.1 GCA_023136725.1 Candidatus Aminicenantota bacterium | reverse complement strand
CCGGAAAAATTAGATTGAACATCCTTAAGCCCTCCACTCATATATTAAATCACTTCTTTGAAAACAGAAATGTAAATCTTAAATTAACGATATCCCGCTACCTGAACAATCATCCGGAGTTGAGCAGGAATGAGATCACCCGGGTTGTTTACGGTGTCACAAGAAAGGAAACACTAATCAAGTATATAGCAAAAAACTATAGTAGCAGAAAACTATCAGACACAGATAAACAGACCCGGATTCTTTTATATATCGGGATCTACCTGACTTGTTTTTCCCGATCATATCCTGATTATGCCGTTGTGAATGAAATTGTAGATTTTGCTCCAAAGCGCTCAAGAGGATTCCTGAATGCGGTATTAAGGAAAATCAGTTCTGAACGTGAAAATATCGACAATATTATAAACAGCATTAAAGACCCGATGATAAAATATTCGGTTTCAGAAGAAATAATTAACAATCTGAAGCATCTGACCTCTGATGTTATGGGAACTCTTGAATACCTTGATTCAGAGCCGGTATTTCAGGTCAGGGTCAACAAAAAAGATCCGGATCTGATTAAGGAAGGAGAGATCCTTGAAAAGAAAGATATCCCAAACAAAATAGTTGAGAAGATCGGTTCGTTTGAAATAGAAAATGCAGGACAAATGGTAAGAGAGATTCTTCCCGGATATGGTTTTTATTTTCAGAATTCAGGTTCGTTTGCAGTTTCTGCTGTAGTTTCATCTTTCAAAGGGAAAAAGATACTTGATTGTTGCGCCGCCCCGGGCACAAAAAGCATCACTCTGGCACATCTGTGCCCTGATGCTGACATAATTGCTTCTGATATTAATCCGAACAGGTTAAAATTATTCATCCCCTTTTTAAATAATTCCGGGGCTGACAATATAGAACTGACTGCCGGAGACATCAATGCCCCTCCATTTCAGAATATCTTTGATACTATACTTATAGATGCTCCCTGCACATCCTCCGGCACATTAAGGAAAAATCCCGATCTTAAGAACAAGATCAACAAAAAAAATATAGAATTGAATTCATCGAGACAAATAGAGATACTCAAGTCGGTAATGTCATGGGCGGGACAGGGGACAACAATTATTTATTCAGTTTGCTCATTTATCATGGATGAAACTGAAACTGTATTAAATGATGTGATCCGTCATTTTAAAGAGGATGAATTTGAGATAATGGAACCGGAGAATATTTTAAAACAATACGGCTTCAGATTTACAAAAGGTAAGTTTGGTATATTTCTTCTTCCGGATCACAAATTGAATAACGATCTATTCTACATATCTGCTATTAGAAAGAAATGATTATCCCCATTTAACTAGGTTCATCTCCATACTGTCAACCTGATGATGATGCTTTGGCGTTATCCTGATCTTAAATCCCAGATTCCCTGTAGTCATGCATGTAATACTGCCGGAATAAAGTGTCCCTTCGCCACTATATTCAACATCATGGTTTAGTAATGCCAATTCCGAACTGATCAAACGGTCATCTCTTTCCATACGTCCGAAATAAACTTCAACTTTCACATCCCCCGGTTCAATGGCGCCAAGATCAGTTAGAACATCCACCTTCAGTTTTTCACCAACACTGAAATTCAACTTCTTATCATAGGTTATATCTGATATTTTAATATCCCCGAAATGCTTTTCAATATTTGCTTTCCACTTCATAAATTCCTTTAGCGGGGTAAAATCATTTTCTTTCAGTTTTTTAAAATTTCCGGCTGCATTAATATAAAATTTTTCATTATAATCATTGACCATCCTGTAGGTATTAAAACGTGGAGAAAGTGTTGCAATTGAATTTTTTACCCTTTCCAGCCATCCCAACGGGACACCTTTTTGATCCCTTTCAAAAAACATCGGAACTATCTCATCCTCAAGGACTGAATATATGGAGTCACTCTCAACTTCATCCCTGAAATGGGGATCCTCAATGGGAATCCGCTCACCAACAGCCCAACCATTTTCTCCGTTGAATCCTTCATCCCACCAGCCGTCAAGTACTGAAAGATTCAGCCCTCCATTTACTACAGCCTTCATTCCGGAAGTACCGGATGCTTCGAACAACCTTATAGGATTGTTAAGCCAGAGGTCAACGCCCTGCACAAGATATCTGGCAATGTTTATATTATAATTTTCAAGAAATACAACTCTGGAACCGATATTGTCAGAATTTATGAAGCCGGTGATCCTTTTTATTATCTCCTTCCCCGGATTGTCCTGTGGGTGAGCTTTCCCAGCTATAATAATCTGAATGGGATGTTCAGTATCAAATAGAAGTTTCTTCAGCCTCTCAGTATCTCTGAATATCAGATCCCCTCTCTTATACGATGCAAATCTCCTTGCAAACCCGATCGTAAGGGCTTTCGGATCCAGGATGCCTTCAATATCCTTACTGGTCCTGTTGAATATACCCTTCTCCCTGTATTGATCATTAACTTTCATACGAACATAATTGATCAGTTTATCCTTCCTGATCTTCTTTATGTTCCACAGGCTTTCAGAAGATACATTATTGATTAATTTACTAATTTCACCATTCCCTTTTCTGTAGGGCCACTGATCTCCAAGTGAATCATCAAGCAATTCCTTCATTTCTCTTGATATCCAGCTTTGAATATGAATTCCATTTGTGATGGATTGAACCGGTGTATGCTCAACCGGAATATCGGTCCATAAATGGTTCCACATCCTGACAGCTACATCTCCATGAAGCTCCGATACTCCATTCACATAAGAACTGTTCCTGATTGCTGCAACAGTCATTGAAAAATCCGATCTATGTTTATTGCCCGGATCTTTGCCCAGCTCGATAAACTCATCTACTGAGATCCCGAGTTGTTGTGAATAGCCTGTAAAGTATTTTCTTATCAATTCAGGAGAGAACTCATCATTCCCGGCCGGTACAGGAGTATGAGTTGTAAAAACAGTTGATTTTTTTGATAATTCCAAGGCCTCTTTTAATTCCAATGAATATTTCCCGGTAAACTGAAGAGCTCTTTCAAATAATGCAAATGCAGAATGTCCTTCATTTATATGAACAGCATCAGGTTCGATTCCAAGCTCTTTAAATATCCTCATGCCGCCTATACCAAGAATTATCTCCTGTTTTAAACGATGTTCTCTATCTCCTCCATAAAGGTGGGCAGTAAGTTTTTTGTCCTGATCAGAGTTTTTATCAATATTCGAATCAAGCATATAGAGGGTTACTCTTCCTGCATCAATCCTCCACACTTTCAACCAAACAGGATTGTCAGCAAGAAGGACCTTGACGGTCAGGGCTGTTCCATCACTATTAGAAACCTCGTGTAAAGGCATTGAACTAAAATCATTGACACGATAAAAATCCTGCTGCCAACCATTCTTATCCAGCCTCTGCTGAAAATATCCTTCCTGATACAAAAGACCTATTCCGATCAGGTTTAAATTCAGATCACTGGCAGATTTAATATGATCTCCCGAAAGGATGCCAAGACCGCCGGAATAAATGGGTATCCCCTCAGTCAGACCATATTCAGCTGAAAAATATGCGATCATATGATCTTTTTTCTCTGAAATTTCACCCCTGGAAATGTATTTATTTAAATCGTCAGCCACTTTCGTTACAAGTGCAAGATATTCCGGATCGTTTGCCAGTTCATTCAGACGCTCCTGGTCAGCCTCCTTTAAAACCCTGACAGGATTATGGTTGGAGTTATGCCATAACTCTCTATCTATATCCCTGAAAAGACTGAACGCATCATGGTTCCAGCAATACCATAGATTTTCAGATATTGAGATCAAAGGTGATAGTTCATCCGGCAATACAGGTACTACATTAAATTTTTTAAATTCAGACATTGCTTCTCCAAAAGGACTGGTATTATAATCTATTCTGCACAAATGACAAGTTTGGCTTTAAAGAATGGTGACTATCAGAGTGATACTACAAATTCATCTTTATAAAGGCTGAGGAAAAAAAGAAGTTTCCCCATAATCAATTCTTTTCCGCACATAATGATAAGAAAGTAGTCTGGTGATATTGCATAAATTAAGAGAGTAGATGATTCACCTTCCAGAGTAAAGTGAGATTTCTCTGAAACAAATTTGAGATTTGATAGTTTCGTCATGATGTCCGCAATCTGTGCTCCGGTCATATCTATGTCAGGGTCGTTTTCATCTATAAAATACTTTTTTTCAAGTTCGAGGCCATCTTTACCCCAAATCCCGATAATCTTCACGGAAGAATTTTTTTCCTTTATTTTTTCAAATACTTTTTCAAACAATTCTCACACTCCCGGTTTTTATTTTTTCTAAAAAACCCTCAAGGGCAATGATCTTTAGCTTTGCTTTTTCAACTCTTTCCACTTTATCGATCTTCTTAATAAAAAGATTTTCATCTGAACCCTTGTACAATTTAATGTACACATTTCTTGCGTCATCATAGAGTCCCTGTTTCAAATATAATAATGCAGCACTTTCAGTAACAAATGCTTCGTCACCTCCATTATTCGACTCTTCCACTTCGGGTTCTTTTGCAAGCCCCAGATCACTGATATCCGACCTGGAAAATTTATCAAGTTCTTCAAGAGCTGATTCAACTTTTCCAGAGGTTTTTATCATCTCATCGGAAACAAGTTCTTTCTCTTCAGCCTGAGAACTTGTCTCCTCGCCTGATGGAGGAGTTGACATGAGTTTCTCCATATCAGCACTAAATCCGATCCCGCTTTCTGACATGCTTATATCAAGCTCTTCTTCCGGCTCTTCCTCTCCCACTTCTCCCGATTCAGAACCTTCACTTGTATCTTCTTTCATGAATCTTTCAAGATCTGCTTCTTTCATTGTATCTTCAAGTACAACTTTTCCTCTTTCACGTTTTTCAAATCCGGCAGGAGAGCCTGATTCCACACTTTTAATTCTGTCTACTCCCTCTTTTGCCTTGGAATTGAAAGGATCCAGAAAAAGAACTTTGTCGAAGAACAGTTTTGATTCAGCTGTTTTCCCTCTTCCAACCAGGAGTTCTCCCTTTTCCAGAAGGAGGTTTATATTTTCGGGATACAATTTTAAAAGTTCATCAAGAATATTTTCAGATTCAGAATATCTTTCCAAATTTACAAGTATTCTGTAATTAAGAAAACCGATCTGGAAAGAGGAAGGATATTCTTCTCGAAGATCTGAAGCAAAAGCTGACGCTTCTTTAAAACTTCCTTCTTTGAATAAACTCTCGAGCCTATCCAGGCCCTCTCTTTCACTTATATTCTCAGTACTCATTAAAAGATGTTATTTTATCCTTCCTGATTTATTGTAATTATCACTTCAGAAATAACCCCTGCTGTAATAGAGATAATTGATATTTCACCGGATCTTGAATTAGTTGTTCCGTTAGCAATTACATCAAAGGTAACTATACTCGGTGTTGTTCCGTTAACTGCACTGGTTATATCTATCCAGTCTGCTCCGGAATCGACCCTGTAAGTTATATCACACACATTGTCAACACTTCCGACCCAAACTTCAAGATCTGTTGCCCCAGCTACTCCAACTTCAAAAGTGGATGGATTGGCAACAAGGCCGGAGTCTGAAGCGGTACCAAAGAAATCCTGGCCGGTTTTATCAGTGTAAAGAGGTGAAACAATCGTGATTGTCTGGGGAGTGAATGAAAAACCTTCAAGCTCCGCCTCAATATCTCCAGTCCATCCCCAGGGAACATAAATGTCGTAACTTCCTGAACTCCGGCTTACAGTAAGACCGCCCCCATTTGAAAATGTTATCACGACTCCGGGAAGGCCTAGAGAACCTGAGCAGGCAAAGACACTTCCGGAAACAACAACCATTTCTTTAGGAGCATCATAAGGTATAATCCTGATCGGGATATTATCATAGATCTCTGAGAGGATTGGGATATCATTTCGCCCGTCATCTACGACTGTTGCTTTAATATCTATTCTTGTATCTCCTATTGCCCTTGTTCCGGGAGGAATGAAGAACCTTATCCTGGCATTTCCTCCACCATCGGTTGACCTGGTATCACTGATCTTATAGTTATCAAAATATCCATACATATCTGTCTGAAAGATAACCGTGTAATTCACTGCGGGAGAGCCATCATTTTTAAGAACCCTGGCAGTAATATCTGAATAAACTGACGGAAAATGTTCCGGAACATATAGTACAGAAGGGCTTGCAGTCCCGGACACTTGAATCCTGAACCCTGCTCCTCCGGTCATATCCGGATCCTCAACACTACTTCTGGTGCAGGAAGCCAGGAAAACCAATCCAAAAACCAGTAAAATTACAAGTCCATTTCTTTTAAACATTTTACCTCCTGAAAAAAGCCCCATTTTATTCAGCATCCCCGAAATTGGATATCCATACAGAAACAGCACCTACGGCAGGAGCTACTCTGTGACCTCCAACATCTTTACCATGAATGGTTACTTTCGCTTCAAGTTTCAAAACTTTTTCCGAACCCAATCCGACAAGTTCAACAAGAGGTGATTCAAGTTTAGCTACATGCTGAACGAGGACAAAGGGGAGAGTGATCGTATCCCCGATTGGAACCATGTAGGTTACCTTTTGTGAAAAACTGTAAATCACATCACCTTCATTATTCAATCCATCAGATCTTGTATATTCAATATCAATTTGGTCAACTACAATGTTCTGATAATAAGTAGTATCATTAGCACTTACATATGGATCCAAAAGTACTGCTGTAAGTTCAGCTACTCCATTATCATTATAGATCGTCATGCTCCCATCGTCATTAATCTGTAAAACGTCTATAAAGATCGTTGTTGATCCTTCAGTACCATCAAGATCATTCCCTGTTATCGAATTTATCAAAAGAACAGAACCTGAAGTTGTTTCATTTTCAAGTTTGTTACAGGATGGTAATACCAGAAAAACCATAATGACTAAGATTAAGAGTATATTTTCCCTTTTCATAATATTCTCCTATTTTACTATCCTCGGTGTGAGGAATATCAATAATTCTTTCTGCTCTCTTCTTTTAGTTGAATTCTTAAACAATGTTCCGATTATCGGAATTTTGCTCAAAAAGGGTACTTTATCAGAACTGTTAGAATCATCCACTTTGAAAATACCACCAATTACTATAGTGCCGCCATCGTTTGATGTCACAGTATTAACAACTTCCTGTGTAATGATCTGTGGATTTCCAAGAACAGTGTTTCCCCAATCCGGATAGTCATTCTTTATTGAAACTTCCATGACAATTGTCCCTTTTGCAGTAATGTGAGGTGTTACTTCAAGTTCGAGCGCTGCATTTTCATATCTAACCGTAACCGTATTATTCTGTGTTGTCTGGATAGGTATTCTTGCTCCCTGAACGATCTTCGCAGTCATGTTGTCCTGAGTAGTTATCTTCGGTGCAGAGATCAACCTTCCCTTTCCCTGAGATTCCATTGCTGTCAATGCTGTAGTGAGCTGAAAAGTATTAGCTGCATTTGCCAGAGAGAAAACTATTCCTGAATTTGCTGCTCCGGAGGCAGGAACATTAACCGCATAACCTCCACCGGCAAGATTACTCGGGAGACCGGGATTCAATTGATTGGTAACCACATCTCCACCTATCCCCACTGAATTCGGGAATGATAAATTTGTCTGATTGCCATGATATGAATCTGCAATAAAGTTTGTTCCCCATTGTATACCGAGACTTCTTATGAATGATGTGGATGTCTCAACAATTTTTGCTTCGATTGACACCTGGGGATTTGAAGAATCAAGAGTGTCAATCAACTTATCCAGAGTCCCTACATTGTCTCTGACTTCTGAAATTATCAACATGTTGGTTCTGTCATCTACTACGACTTCCCCTCTTTTTGATAATTGTTTGGATAAAACTGCTTTTATATCAGAAGCTTTTGCGTAACTGAGTTTTCTTGTAATTACTTCAAGCTTACCTTCCATCTGGCGAGCTTCCTGAAGTTTTCTCCTCTTTTCAGCTTCCTGAGCAAGTTTGACAACATTTCCGATCCTGAGGATATTCCCCTCAAGGATCATGTCAAGGCTATTAATCTTGAGGAAAAGTTCAAGAGCCTGATCCCACGGAACCTGCTTCAACTCCGAAGAGATTCTTCCTGTTACACCCGGATCAATCACTATATTCAGATTTGATACCTGTGCAATGAATTTCAGGACATTTGTAAGATCAGCATTTTTAAAAGAAAAGTCCATCGGCGTTCCGGTATATTCCCTTCTGCCTTCCTCAATAGTATTCTTCAAATATGCGATCTGACTGGGGCCTTTATCATTTTCGATCTTGATAAAGTTCTCAGGATCTTTCTTTTCTATACCTGATTTTTCTTCTGTAAAGAATTCCGGTTTCGAGTTCAACTTAACCGTAGTCCCTGCACCTTTATCTTTGGCAATAACGGAAACTTCAGGAGACTTTTCTATTACCTTTCCTTTCTTTTTAAGTCTTTCAATAAACGCTTCATCTTTAATACTATTTATCGGAATAACCACACTCTTCGAAACCGATTTTTTCATAACTTCGGAATCAGAAGGTGTAGATTTTACAAGATTCTTCACCTGTTTATTCTTTGCCAGAGTTTTTTTATTAAACTCTACTTCCAGAGTGTTGCCATTGTAGAAAACATTATATTCTTTCAGATAATCCAGATCGAACACAATCCTGAAAATCTTAGGAGAATTATAAGATCCCCTAATCCCTTTCACATTCAGAAGACCGATCCTCTTGTTGATTTTTTTTGATTTTACATTATGAAGATCGATCGCTAACCTGGCAGGTGTTTCTTCAAGCGGGATAACTTTGTAGTTAACCTTATTAGATAGAGCAATTCCAAATCGGAGCATACTTCCCTTCCGCTCCTCAAAACTTACATTTTTCAATACGCCACTTCCTGAAAATCCTGTAGTTTTTTCAATTTTTTCAGCCTTTGGATTTATTTCCGGTTTAGATCGAACCTTCTTTTTACCCGGAAGCGAAGCTATTTCTATTTTCGGTTCAACTTTCAATACCGGAAATTCAATATACAAGCCATTCCTATTGCTGAAAACCCGGTAACTTGCTTTATTTTTCAGTTTTATTTCAACATCAAGGTTTTTCTCGCGAGATTTCAACTCAATCTCTTTAATAACCGGAGAATTGAAGAAATATTTCTCGTTTTTACCCTCAAATGTAACATCCTCTATCCTCATAACGATAAATTTAAAGTTGTCTTCTATAGGATAGAAAAGATCAGGGATGGGTATTATCGAATCAGTAGCAAAATGAAGTTGTACAAAATCATCTCCTTTAAAATACTCAACACCCTTTATAACTGTTTTTCCATTGAGAAAAAAAGCTACCAGTACAAAAAATATCAATATTGAAGTTAATTTTTTAGTTCTCATTTTTTCTCTCATCCTCCTCTTCGGGATTTAGTCTCTTAATGATGGTTCTCACTTTAGTACCACCTAATGCTATTGTCAGGATCTTCTTGAATTTAACCATATGACTTCCGATCTCCAGAACCTCTCCATCATAGACACTATCTCCCTTTTTCACTAGATAAGGCCTTCCATCCGGTCCTTTTAAAAGAGCTACAAATTCGCCATTTTTCTTGACTATCCCTTCCAGTTCAAGCTGATCAATATCAAGACCGGCAAGGCCGGCTTTTCTCTTCTTCTTCAGTTTTGAACTGTTCCTTTTCAAGAGGTCCCAGAAAGGATCCCTCCTTCCCATCGGGTTGTAAACAAATTCACCCTGCAAAGGTGCAGATTGCAATTCAGAACCTGATGCAGGCTTTACAGCTTTCTCTGCTTTTTTTTCTTCAACTTTCTTATCCTGCTGCGGAATCAGGAACAACGCGCCCAGAAGAAAAATGAATAAGATGTTTTTCATTATTACCTCCTCCTTCTTTTGGGTTTGCTCTTAGCCTTCGCTCCAGCTTTCCGGTAAATATAAGTTGACGCGGTGAAATTTGCTTTTATGGAATAATCACTAATTTTCTTTTTTATCGGGTTGATCGTAAGATTGTTAACTGTAAAAATTTTCTGCAGGCGAGACAATTGATCAAAGAAAACGCCGAGGTTATGGTAGGTCCCTTCAAGTGATATGGAATAGGGGACTTCAATGTAAACCTTTTTTGTACTCTTATTTTGCTCTGCGAATTTCCCGATCTTCAATCTTGCACTTGAGATAATTGACTGAATCTTTTTGATTATCTGACTTACCTCACTCTCTTCTGGGAGGATAAGCTTCAATTCTTCAAGAGTTGCCTCATAGTTGGCAATCTCCTCTTTTAATTGCTTCAGCTTACCTTCCTGCCTCTCAGCAATCCTGATCTTGCTTTCAACATCTTCAATGTCGGATTCAATTTTTTCAATTGTTTCGCTGGTTGGTGAATAGTGAAGATAATAGAAAAACCCAAAAAGGACTGCTCCGATGACCAGATATACGCCCAGTTGCCCATACCAGGGTAAACTTTGCAAATCCATTTTACACCGTCCCCTTTTTCTTGGTAGGATCAGAAAAAGTGCAATCGAGCCTGAAGTCAAACACATCAACCCCAGACTTCTTTTTTCTTACTGAATCTTTGAATTTGATATTATTAAAATAATTTGTGCTCTTCAAATTGTTGATAAAATCAGCCACAAGATTGTTAGAAAGAGCACTGCCTTTAAGGCTTAAAGTCCGATTATTAAATTTCATATTGTTAAGCCATACCATTTCAGGAAGTGCACGGGAAAGTTGATCCATCATCTTAACAGCAACCTGCTTTCTCGCATTCAGGCTCTGAATAATGTCTACCTTGTTCTTCAAAACCTTCTTGGTATTCTCAAGAACCTTTAGTGTCTGAAGAACATCTTCAAGTTCGGTAAGCCTTGCCTTCCTCACTTCCAGGAATTTTTTAACATCACTGAGTTTATTTGCCTGAAGAAAATACATTCCGCCTATAATAAATACCGTAAGAACCAATGCTCCGATAATGGCAGGAACGCTTACCTGTTGTTCCCTTGCCTCATCAGCAAAAGATTCTGTTGCCGCTAAACCTGGCGCAAGATCCTTCTTTTCAGGACTTAATAAATTAACTTTGATCATTTTTCATCTCCGACAGCCCTAAGGGCCAATCCCATGGCAACATTGAATACAGGTGCCATTTCACTGATAAAGTTAAGATCAAATTTTTTCTCGTTGATTTCAATATTATTAAAAGGATTGACGATCTCAAACGGGATATCGAACTCCTGAGAGAACAGGTCAAGAATTGAGTCAAGATTAGCAGTTCCTCCACTCAGGAGGATATTGTCGATTCTCCCCTCCATCGTATTAGACCTGTAAAATTCGAAAGTTTTTTTGACTTCGTTCTTAAGCTCGCCAAATATAAGGTTTACGACCGGTTTTACCGCAGCAGGAGATACTCCATCAACCTGCCTCCCCTTTTTAACTGACTCCGCTTTCTCATACTTGAGGTTCAATTCCTTTTGAATGAGATCTGTGAACTGGTTTCCGCCAAGTGCAATATCCCTGACAAAAACAGGACTCCCTCTTTTGGATATCACGACATTGGTGATAGAAGCTCCTATGTTAATGATAGCAATTGTTCTATCCTGGTACATTTCATAATTTTTCAGGACGCTGTTGAGTACAGCAAACGATTCAAGATCGACCAATTCAACCTTTTTCTGAGAAATGTCAAATACATTCAGATAGTCGTTCAGCTTTTCCTTTTTAACTGCAGCCAGTATCACACTGGCCATGTTCGGCTGTGCATCAGGCTGGTCAATTATCTCGTAGTCAATATTGACCTCTTCCGGAGTAAAAGGAATATGGGGCCTGGCCTCCCAAAGGATATGTTCATGCATCTCCGCAGGACTCAGTTTTTGAACTTCTATCTTTTTGACGATAACTGAACTTCCGGAAACTCCGAACGACACATTATTGGTCTTAACCTTGCTTTCATAGAAAATATGCTGGATTGAATCTGCTACTGCAGCAGAATCCATTATACTACCCTCAACTATTGATTGATAAGGGACGGGCTCATAACCGAGGGCAACGAGCTCGTGCACAACTTCTTTCCCCTTTTTCTTTG
>JAGLQR010000229.1 GCA_023136725.1 Candidatus Aminicenantota bacterium | reverse complement strand
TAAGAGTACTCGGCAAAGGTAACAAAGAGAGGATCGTCCCGTTTAACAGAAAAGCAGGAGATGTATTAAAAGAATATATTGCCCTCTCCGATGTGGAATTTAAAAAAAGCAGCGAATATATATTTCTCAACTACAGAGGACAGAAGATCTCGGAAAGGGGAGTTGAGAAAATAGTAAAAGAAGTTTTTAAGAAAATTAGTGATTCGGGAAAGAACGTTTATCCCCACCTGTTCCGCCATTCTTTTGCCACACACCTCCTGCAGAGAGGAGTTGATTTAAGAATGATCCAGGAACTTCTTGGACATTCAAACCTATCAACAACTGAGAAATATACAACCCTGAACTATTCAGACCTTCTGAAAAGTTACAATAGATTCCACCCGCGATCAAAAACTGACCCTGTTGAAGAGTAGCTTCTTTACGACAGCCGGTATATTAATTATAATAGAATAGAAAATGAAAAGATTTATATTATTGATTCTCGTCCTATCCATGACGATTCACCCATCAAGAGAAACAAAGTTGAAAAAACTTAATGCGGAGATAAAGAGTATTACTGAAAAAATAAGTTTACTCAACAGGGAGAGCGGGTCAATCCTGAATGAACTATATAAAATTGAGCTGAACTATAAAAAAGCCGACAGTGAAAACAAAAGAATCAGTCACCTCTTATCTGCAACTAACTCAACCATAAAGAGAAAAAAAGCGGAAAAAAAGAAACTAGAGAGAGACATAGAAAGATCTAAAACAGGGATAAAAAAAGCTGTCAGGATACTCAACAAGATCGGAAAAGCTGGAAATTTTAAGATATTCAGTAACATAAAAGATGTTAACCAATTATTCAGGAACTATTACCTCTTCATCTCATTGATCAATAAAAAAATAGATGAGATCGGGAAAATAAAAGTATACCTCATCAAATTGCGTACGATCAGAGATGAACTTGAAAAAGAAAAATCAAGGCTTGGTGTACTGAAAATAAATCAGCGGAAAAAGATCATTGAGATCCTTTCTGCAAAGAAGGCTAAAACAGTTTTTATTGATCAGATCAACTCTGACAGAAAAAAACATCTCACCATGCTTGATGAACTTAATGCAGAAGCAAAAAGGCTGACAAATCTTTTAAAAGAGAAGGTGAATGTATTTGACCTGCCTGAACTTGACTTGAAGACAATCAAAGGGAAGCTCAATTGGCCGATCCGGGGAAAAGTGATATCCCGATTCGGGAAGAAGAGGAGCACAAGATTCAACACATATATTCTTAATAGCGGAATCGAGATAAAACCATCAGGATCAATGAAGATCAAGGCAGTTTTTGACGGAGTTATTATATTCATGGACTATTTCAAGGGATATGGAGACATCATAATTGTTCAGCACTCAAAGGACCTGTTAACAGTTTACGGACATTGCAGCAAATTCCTGAAGAAAAAGGGTAATTATATTCTGGCCGGGGATGAGATCGGAATTGCCGGTGATTCTGGATCAACTTTTGGAGATTCCCTCTACTTTGAGATAAGGAAAAATACTGTTGCGGAAGATCCGATTAATTGGCTGAAAAAAGGAGCAGGGAATTGAATTCTAGCTGCATCTGAGGTATATAGATAAATTCAGAAAAATCATATGAAGAGTTTAAATGAATAAAAAAAGCAGAAACCCGGTAAGAAAAAAGAACACTACATTTGCGATCCTTGTCTCCCTGATATTAATATCTTTTATAATTGTTCTGCTTCTTGAGTTCATAAATTACAAGAAAGGAAAGGAATCATTTATCTTCAACGGATTGCTTAAGAAAGAGAAAGCTATAAGTTCTCATTATAAGTTCAATTATGATTTTCTCGATTTTCTGAATGCTGAAGATATCAGTTTTGACTACTTCAAAGATACAGGGAACAGATACCATTTTAAACTTGATATAGAAAAGTCGAAATTTAAAAAGATGTTAAAAGATATTAAGGGTTTTTCTAACAAATATAAGTTCTCATTGACCCCTATCGAGATCAGAAGAGAAGAGAAAAAAACCACTTATTTATATAAAACTGATTTTTCAGGAATTACAACTCATTTTTTACTCATAAACAGCCTGGAAGGGGCTATCCCAACCAGAGTAGTAAAAATAGGAGATCAGGCAGAGGCAGATCCGAAACATCCGAAGATCGCTTTTATAATTGATGACATAGGTGCATACAATATCGGCGCCTACGAACTTAAAAAACTCGGAATACCAATCACTGCATCTGTACTTCCCGATTCTCCTCATGCATTGGAAGAAGCAAAGTGGCTTTCAAAATACAACCTTAAAGCCCTCATCCACCTACCGATGCAGCCAAAAAAAGATATGAATAATTATCCTGATCATCAAAAAGTGATCACTATGACATCTTCACTTTCGGAAATAAAGGATCTGGTTAAAAGGGCCAGGAAGATCGTCCCCGACGCCAAAGGAATAAATAACCATCAGGGTTCTCTTATAACTTCAGATAAAAGCATGATGAAAAAAGTATTATCTGTTATTAAAAATGAAGGAATGTATTTTATAGACTCAAAGACCGACTTTGATTCACTTGCGTGGAGAACAGCCAGGGATATGAGTGTCAAAACTGCAGTAAGGGATGTTTTCCTGGATCATACAAGATCATATGAGCATTCCATGTTCCAGATCAGAAGACTGGTGGGAATTGCAAAAAAGACCGGAAAAGGGATCGCGATCGGACACCCTTTCGACACTACTTTTGCTGCAATTACAGATTCACTTGATTTTATAAGATCAAGCGGAGTTGAGATAGTTTTTGTAAATCAATTGATCAGATAAACTTAGTCAGTTCATCTTTAATTCTTTAACTACCAGCCTGTTCGATATCATATCGAGTACAGACACCCTCATATTATACCCGGAGGAGAACTCTTCAGGAATGCGGGTTGATATATTTATTCTTCTCTCCTCCGCTCTTAAAGTATTTGATCTCCGGTACCGCTCTTCCCCGGTATTATCAAAAAGTTGAATTATTACTTTAAGAAGCCCGAACCCGCCCCGCTTGTTAAGTGAAAAATATCTTATTGAGAAAGATAATTTATTATCCTTGTATTCAGTTTTTTCAATTGTAATTTTTGTTTTTGAGAGATGTTTCTTCAGCTCGATCAACTCTTTTTCTTCAAATTTTTTACGGTAAAAAAGATCTTTCTCTCGCCCTCCTGTCTCCATACGAAGCTTCAATCTCCCCTTTTCTTCAGGAATTTCGAACATAATATCCCAAAAATGATCCCTATGCTCTCTTATCTTCTTTATTCCCTTCTCAATATCATTAGTTTCAATAAGAATACCCCCGGTATCCTCAGATATTTTTTTAAGGATCTCTGAAAGTTGCAGGTCCATTGTTTTATTCGCAGAGGAAGAAATATCAGAAGAATATAACAGGGTGAAAAATGAGGTGTTTGTATTGATGAAACCCGACTTCATCAGTTTTTCAGGATAGGGGCCGTCAACAAGCATCGAGTCCTGCATTTCCCTTATTTTACTTCCTACCATTTTTGTCCAGCTTGAATCACCTGTGTCCATCCGTGACAGGTGTGATCTCACCGACTTTATAGTGTTTCTCACTCTGCCTGTAAAAGGATAAACGTTTCC
>JAGLQR010000228.1 GCA_023136725.1 Candidatus Aminicenantota bacterium | reverse complement strand
AAAGAACTGATGCCATTTTATGAGAAAGCAAAAAAAATGCTGGGAGTAACAACCAATCCCTATTTGTCAGCACCTGATGAACTATTGAGAGAATATGGAAAAGAGATCGGCAGGGAAAAATATTTTCATCCGACAGATGTAGGAGTGTTCTTCGGAGAACCTGGAAAAACCGTACCCGATCCTTTTTTCGACGGAAAGGGTCCGGAAAGAACAGGGTGTACATTGACAGGCCATTGCATGGTCGGGTGCAGGGATGGAGGAAAGAACAGCCTGGACAAAAATTACCTGTGGCTGGCAGAAAACCTCGGTGTCGATATCCTGACGGATCATAAAGTTAATGATGTCAAGCTCATGGAAAACGGCAGGTATGAAATTAAAATAAAGAAAGTAACCGGATTTCTCCTTAAAAGATCAAAAAAAATCACTGCTAACGGAGTAGTATTCTCAGCGGGAGCCCTCGGAACAAATGACCTCCTGGCAAAATGTAAAGAAAATGGAAACCTTAAGGATCTCTCTGATACACTCGGAAAAAGTTCAAGAACAAATAGTGAGGTTATGACAGGGTTGACCGCAAAGCGGGGAAACAATTTCAAACCTGAAGGTGTTGCAATAACGTCCGGACTTTTTGTAAATGAAGATACACACATTGAAGTTGTGAGGTATCCGAAAGGTTCCAGCGTTATGAGTTTTCTCACAACACTTCTTGTTGATAAAAAAGGAGACAGGTCGAGAACCTGGCAATTATTTTTAGAGATACTGAAACACCCGCTGAAAACGTTAAACATGTCGATCCCTTTCGGTTGGGCTCAACGCTCGGTTATACTTTTAGTAATGCAGACCATTCATAATAAGATCGAGCTTAAGAGAAAGAGAAGATGGTGGTCACCTTTCAAGAAAGTTCTTACTTCAAAAAATACAGGGATGAAAATTCCTGCATATATTCAGGAAGCTAATGATGCAGCAAAGTCTATGGCTGAAAAAGTGGACGGGATCCCCCAAAGCGCAATAACAGAGGTTTTATTTGACATACCGGTATCGGCTCATATTCTCGGTGGATGTTTGATGGGCAAAAACAAGGAAGAAGGTGTTACAGATAAATATCACAAAGTATTCGGATATAACAATATGTATGTACTTGACGGATCTGTTGTTCCGGCAAACCTCGGTGTAAATCCGAGCCTGACAATCACTGCAATGGCCGAGAGGGCCATGTGCTACATACCTGAGAAAGGGAAGAGTTGATCTTTTTATGAGAACAGTTTACGGCACAAATGACAGAATACTTGAAATAGATCTGACGTCAAGAAAGTTCATCGAAATTAAGGTGTCCGAAAAAGATAGAAAAAATTATCTCGGAGGAAAGGGGCTTGCATTAAAACTACTTTATGACCGGCTTACTCCCGGGATCGACCCCTTGAGTGAAGATAATATTTTTATTCTGACAACCGGTGTCCTGATCGGTACAGGGGCTCCCAATTCCGCCAGATTTTCAGCTGTTTCAAAATCTCCTCTGACAGGAATAATCACACATTCATCATGCGGAGGACCATTCGGGAATGCACTAAAAACATCAGGCTGGGACGGTATAATTCTTAAAGGGAAATCCACCTCCCCCGTTTTCCTGTTAATTGACTCTCATGGAGTAAAATTTGAGAGTGCGGAAAAAATCTGGACTAAAACCACCTCTGAAACCGAAAAATATTTATCCGGTTTTGGAAGAGGCTCTCTGTCGATCGGCCCGGCCGGAGAGAATCTGGTAAGATTTGCAAACATTTCTTCAGGTGGAAGATTCCTCGGAAGAGGAGGCCTTGGAGCCGTACTTGGTTCAAAGAAAGTAAAAGGGATCACTGCCGGAGGCGGAGAGTTTAAAATCGAACCGGCAGATCCGGAAAACTTTAAGAAGTATTCTTCAAGAGGATTCAAATTTATAAAAAGAAATTATTTTACCGGACATAAATATAAAAATTACGGGACCCTGATGCATCTAAACACAAACAATAAAGCCGGTATCATGCCTGTAAATAATTTTACATTTTCATCAAGTGAAAAAGCAAAGAGCTTAACAGGTGAATTCCTGAATGAAACCAGGAATACAAAATTTGAAAGTTGCAGAAATTGCTCAATACTGTGTGGACATTCGGGTGAGTTCAACGGAAAGAGGACAAGTGTCCCTGAATATGAAACGACTTCTCTCCTCGGTTCTAATCTCGGGATCTTCGATATTGATAATATATCGGAATGGAATGATAAATGCGGAGAGTTGGGGATCGATACAATATCTGCAGGAGGCACGATTGCTTATGTTATGGAGGCGGCTGAAAAAGGGCTTATTAATTCTCCACTCAGATTCGGAAACCCTGATCATATTACTGAAACGATTGAGGACATATCATTTTTGAAAGGTTTCGGGTCAGAGATGGCTGAAGGCAGCAGGAAGCTTTCCGAAAAATATGGCGGTAAAGAATTCTGTATGACAGTTAAAGGACTGGAAATGAGCGCATATCATCCTGTAGGCAGCGTTGGAATGGGACTTAATTATGCTGTTGCCAATAGAGGAGGGTGCCATTTATCTTCAACAATATTCGGACTTGAAATTGATACTAATTTCCTCAATCCTTTAAAAACATACAGGAAAGCGACCTATGTCGAAATGCTTGAAAATATATTTTCCGGAATTAACTCTCTCCACACATGTCACTTTACAATTTACCCATATCTACTTGAATCGATAAGACTGAGATATATTCCGAAACCGTTAGTTAAGTTTATTATGCTGTTACTTCCATCTATTGCAAAACTTTTTATTGATGTCACTATGTATTCAGGTTTATTCTCATCTGTAACAGGGATTAAAATCTCTGCAGGGGATTTCATGTCAACCGGGAAAAGGATTCACGTTCTTGAAAGATATTTGAATACCAGAGAAGGGATCAGTATTGTTGATGATACTTTGCCCGAAAAAATTATTTCCGGAGGAATTAGAGGAAAGGTTCAGAAGCCTTATCCTCTCCAAAAGATGCTTCACCAATATTATAAAATAAGAAAGTATGATGAGAATGGAATCCCACGGCAATCCTCTCTTAAACGTCTTGGTATTGATACAGAGGGGAAACAGATTAGAACCTGATATTGTTTTAATGTATAATAGCTCCTAAATATCATTATGAAGAAGAAGATCATTATCATACTTTCACTGATCGGTGTGGGACTCTTCATAAATCTCATTGTTAAGATCGGACTCAGGACAATATGGGACACTGTAAAAAATATTTCTCCCGAATATTTTCTGATCCTTCTTCTGATCAGATTTGTGTTCTGGTATATCAGAACACTCAATTGGAAGATAATTATGGAGAAATGTCAGATCACACTACCCTTCTGGAAAATATTTAAGGCCAGGGTTGCAGGTTTCGCCGTAAACTATCTTACTCCATCTGCAAATATCGGTGGTGAAGCGGCGAGGATAATGCTTGTTAATAGTAAGAGTGACAAAAATGCTCTCGCGTCTGTAATCCTTGATAAAACAATTGAACTGGTCGCTACGATATTCTTTGTTATGGCCGCTGTAGCTGTTGCGATCTATAAGATCCCGATGCCAATGATACAGAAATACATTTATGCGGGATTTGTCCT
>JAGLQR010000227.1 GCA_023136725.1 Candidatus Aminicenantota bacterium | reverse complement strand
ATTCTGAAATATTAAGATCAGATGAGCAGGGTGATGTAAGGAGTGCATCAAAACGTTATGGAGAATTGATCCGGAAAAGGTTGAGTAATAATAAAACTTCCGATAGAGGGCTCCTCCTCCTGGCAGGAGGTGAATTTACGGTAAAAGTATCAGGAAAAGGTGAAGGAGGAAGAGTTCAGGAGTTTCTTTTAGCATTACTCCCTGAACTAAAAGATATATCAACACCTTTTTTAATTGCGGGAGCAGGCACTGATGGCCGGGACGGGATGACGGATGCAGCGGGAGCCTGGATAGACGAAAATACTTTCAGATTGTCCGGAAGTGATCCGAAAACTGTTATTTCCCTCTATCTCGAGAACAATGATTCATACAACTATTTCAAGAAACTTGATCAATTGATATATACGGGGCCGACCGGCACTAATGTGATGGATATATTTTTATTTTTTCTTGACTGACCTATCCACCGCTTATAAGATGAACGGCTGCAACATTATCACCATTTCGTATTATGGAAACCGGATAATCAGGTTTTTTTATCAGTTTGCCGTTTATTTTGACAATTATCATGGGAAAGGTGAAGTTCTTTAACTTTAACAATTCTTCCACGCTAATCTCGGTATGATCTTTAAAGATCTCATCCCTGTTGTTCAAGACTATATTCATCATTACACACTAAATGATTGAGACCCTGTCTCCTTTTTTATACTCATTCACCTGTCCGATCAAATAATATTTTTCTTTGATAGATTTAAGAATTTTTTCTGTTTTTGAAAGATCTGCTCTGTCTATGACAAGGATCATTCCGATTCCCATGTTAAAAACCCTGTATTGCTCTGACTTTTTCACTTTCCCCTTTTCAATAAGAAAATTAAAAATGTCCGGTACCTTCCAGGTCCTCTCAATTCTTACACCAAGCCCGTCCGGGAGGATTCTGGGGATATTATCCGTAAATCCTCCGCCGGTTACATGGACCATCCCCTTTATCAGGTTCTTCTTCATTAATTCCATTACAGGTTCAAGATATGATCTGTGTGTTTCAAGAAGTTCCTCGCCGATCGTTCTCTTAAGTTCTTTAACTTTGCTGTCTACTGACAATTTCAGTTTTTCAAAAACTATATGTCTTGCCAGAGAATAACCATTTGTATGGAGTCCTGTGGAAGGTAATCCAAGAAGAAGATCCCCGTCTTTGATCTTGCTCCCATCAATTATTTTATCTTTATCAACTATCCCTACTATAAATCCGGCGACATCATATTCGTTTTTCTGATAAAACCCGGGCATCTCAGCAGTTTCTCCACCCAGAAGTATGAAATTGTTGTCCACACATCCGTCAAGCAGTCCGGTAACGATCTCCTTTATTACATCAGGGTCAACTTCACCCGTTGCAATATAATCGAGGAAGAAGAGGGGTTTTGCTCCATAAACAAGAATGTCATTGACACAATGGTTCACCAGGTCTTTCCCGATCGTATCATTAATTCCGGTTTTAAATGCGATCTTGAGCTTGGTCCCGACACCATCCGCTGACGATACAAGGACCGGATTTTTAAGTCCTGCTTTCAGAGGATAAAATCCGCTGAATTTTCCTATCTCTTTTACTCCGTACTTCCCGGCCATTTTTTTGATCTCTTCAACAGCCTTATTCCCTTTGTCTATATTAACCCCGGCTTTCTTATATAGATCTTCGCTCATTTAATTTTTCCTTTAATGATGTGTTCAAACCAAATTTTAATTTCAATGATGCTATTTGTCAATCTTAACAGTAAAACAGATCAAATAATTGATTAATTGCATCGGGTTTTATATAATTGCAAATTGTGATCCAGACACTACGAAATTCTTAATAGAATAAATTCTTCCTAATAAACTATGGAGAGTGAAATGAAAAAAAAATTGCTTTTAATTCTGATATTTACATTATTTTTCCTGTTCAATTCACTTGTTATTGCACAAGTGGACAATACCCTGGAAGAAGTTAAAAAACTAAGCACACAAAAAGAATATTTAAAAGCAATCAAACTTCTGGACAAAGAAATTTCATTGAATGATCGTTCAATAAAGTTGCTTGGTGCAAAAATTGAGATTTTACTAACTATGAATCGATATGAAGATGCGCTGAAGACAAGCATAAAATCTTATAATATCAATAGTCGGAAATCTCCCTGGAGATGTATGGAGATCGTATCAATATGCCTGAAACTTAAAAACAACGAAGAGGCGTTCAAATGGCTTGATAAAGCCGTTAAGCTTGGCCTCTTATCATATAGTGCACTTTATGAGAAGGAATACGAACCATTGAGAAAGGACAAACGTTTTGATTCAATTATAAAAAGGATAAAAACTGTGATAGGTATCGGGAAACCGGCAAAGGATTTCAGTACTATCTTAATATCAGGAGGGAAAATTTCTCTTTCCAGCCTTAAAGGAAAAGTTGTACTGATTGATTTTTGGGCAACATGGTGTCCCCCCTGTATTAAAGGAATCCCTCATATTAAAAAGCTTTATAAAGAGTATAAAAACCGTAATTTTGAGATAGTCGGAATCAGCCTGGATAAGAAAAAAGATCTGGTAGAACAATATATTTCCAAAGAGCAAATAAAATGGAAAATGATCTATTCCGGAAAAGCCTGGGCTGATGATATTGCCAGACTTTATAACGTTAATCTAATTCCCTCATATTGGATAATTGACAGAAAAGGAATTTTAAGGGATTTCGGAATCCACCTTCGGGACGAACACAAATTGAAACAGGCTATAGAAAAGCTGCTTTAGATAACAACCTACTTGTAAACACGGCTGTTGTGCTTTAACCAACCGTCTTTATGATGTCCGTTCGGGTCATGATGTGTCCAATGAACAACTCCCCCTTTGGAATTCCATTCATACTCACCGTAAAACTCGACAACATCACCCTGTTTTAAATTCCCGATCCTGGGGGCCAGGTCTATATTGTGCGCGATCAGCACAGTATGGCCGTGAGGAAGCCTCAGGACAAATCGCTGATGCCGGTCACCATAATTGTCATCACTAAGGACCCGGCTCACTTTTCCCGAACCATTGACCTGAACATCCTTTAACCGTTTATGGATAGCATCCAGAATACTTTGATTATCCACAGAGACCCTTTCAGAATGGGGGTCATGAACATTGTTACCATTTTGAACGTAGAAATAGACCAATACACCGATAACAATTATCAACAAAATATTTTTAATTATTCTCATTTAAAGAACCTTTTTGACACGGCCGACCTGACCATCTGTCAGCCTAACCTTTATTCCGTGCGGATGAACCGGTGATTTTGTCAGGATATCTTTCACAATACCCTCGGTCAACCTGCCGCTTCTTTGGTCCGGTTTTAAAACAATCGCAACTTTGTTTCCAGGTTTGATATTCTCTCTTTTATTGCTATCCATCCGGCTATTTTACCATGATTCAACCCAAAGTGGTCAATCCAGGAATTCGTGCATCTATGCTATAAAGTCAAGAAGTAAAGCACCGTCCCCGGTTTTTTCAGGCCTCATTAATTATTGTAAAAATATAGATACCATACTGCCGGTAAAAATTATTTGTATAATAAATACTATACTTCCGATTAACAATGCCGATCTCCCGTCTCTTAAAATGCTGACAAAAGTGATC
>JAGLQR010000226.1 GCA_023136725.1 Candidatus Aminicenantota bacterium | reverse complement strand
TCAAGACCACATCTGCTGTTCTGATCAGATTCTTTGAGTTTTTTCTGGAACAACATGTTGAAAAGAACATCAAGATCAATGATTACAAATCTGAACTGCAGGAAATAATCCAGAAGGATAGCAATATACTTCCTGAATATGTTCTGCTAGAGGAAACAGGGAAACCTCCCAACACATTATTCGTTACTGCAGTATATATTGATAAAAAGAAAATGGGTGAAGGAAAAGGGAAAAGTAAAAGACAATCCGAGCAGGGGGCTGCATTTGATGCACTCCTGAAGATCGGAGAATTTGTTGATTATAAAAAAGTTTCTGAAGTATTCTTTATTAAAAATGATTAAACTTACTTTGATAAATAACAACGAGATACTTATCAACACAAATACAATAAACAAAGTTGAACCTACAGAACCAACGAAAATAATTCTAAAGGACGGCCAGGAAATCGAGGTCATAGAATCTGCTATGACAATATTGAACCTGATTCAGGCCTTAACTTACAGGGATGAAAACAATCCTTAGTGATAAACGAAGACCGGGATAGAGCCGTCATCTATGACGCTTTTCGAAGCATGCCCGAAGAAAAGCTTGGAGACACCGCTCTCACCATAAGCACCCATAACGATCATGTTCACTTTTTTTTCTTTTGCAAACTTTAATATCTCTTTTCCGGGTTTCCCTGTTCTTTTTTCCAATTCAACTTTGATCTTGTGAGATTTGAAATATTTCTCAGCATTTTCCAGTATTTTATTTGCCTGATCAAGATCCTCATTTACATTTAGTAAATATACTTTCTTTGCATATGGATTGGTCTTATAAAATCTCTGGAACATTTTCATCGCTTTGGAAGAACTAACGGTGTTATCATATGCAATCAATGCTTTTTTATTGTTTTTTATCTCTTTTTTTGGAACCGCAATAACGGGACACACACCGGACTCAAGCAATTCTTTCAGTGTATCTCCAGGTTCCGGAGTGGTTTCAAAATGGAAGAATGTCCTCAGACCTGAAATGATCAGATCAGAAGTTTTACCCATATTAATTATCTCTTCGACAGGATCACCTGATTTAGAATATCTTTCAAAATCAACTTTTGCATCTTTACATTCATCTTCAAATTCATCAAGAAAGTTTTTGATCTTGCCGATAGCCTTGTTCTTCTTATATGTTTTCATATGTTCCGCATAATAACTTGCACCGATACCTGCACCTATTGCAGATTCATCGATCTCTTCAGTATCTACAACTCCAAGCCCGATAATAATTCCATCACTTTTTTTCACCATATCAATTGCTACTTTTGTAGCTACCTTCGAATAATCTGATCCATCTAAGGGAACTAAAATTCTTCTTGCCATTTTTCCTCCGAAGACAAATGATAATTATTATGCTCTTATTTGTCAAGAATTCACTGGGAAAAATTCATTTACAGTAAATAAATTTTCCTTAGCCTAGAATCTGGATATCATATCTGTATTTTAGTTATTCTTGATTTTTGTCTATATCTAAAGTAAAATTTTTATATGAGTGATTACTATAAAATTCTTAATGTCTCAAGGAAGGCAACTCTTGCTGAAATTAAGAAATCTTACCGGAAGCTTGCACGAAAATACCACCCCGACCTTAATCCCGGAGATAAAGCAGCAGAAAGAAAATTTAAAGAGATCACAGAAGCTTACGAAGTGCTGAAGGATCCAAAAAAGAAAAAACAATATGACACTTTCGGATCAACCGGCCCCAATTTCAATTCACGTGCAAGAGGTTCTGATTTTTCAGGTTTTGATTTCAATACAACAGGATCAAGCTCCTTCGGAGATATTTTCGAAACAATTTTCGGAAACTTCAGTGGGGGGGCCCAACGAACCCATCCAAGAGCTGAAAGGCCGCAGAGAGGTGAAGATCTCCATTATTCAATGAATATAAGTTTTATAGATTCTGTAAAAGGGATCGAAGCTCCAATCCAGATTTTCAGAAAAGAGATTTGCAATGACTGCAACGGGAAAAGAATAAATAAAAATTCAAAAAGGTCCAAATGTAATATCTGTTCGGGAACAGGTAAAGTGGAGCGACAGACTGGATTCATGAGGTTTGAATCTCCATGCACCAGTTGCAGCGGAACCGGCTACACTCCTGGGGAGAAATGTAGCACCTGCAATGGCGAAGGGAGAACCGGACAGAGTTCTAAACTGAAAGTAAAAATTCCTGCCGGTGTCGAGAATAATTCCAGGATCAGGATCGGAGGCAAGGGGAATGCCGGAACCGGAGGCGGGAAGTACGGGGATCTTATCATTACAATTTCTGTTACTCCACACAGGTATTTCAAAAGAAATGGATATAATCTTGAGATAGAACTCCCTATAACTTTCAGTGAAGCCGCTCTTGGAGCTAAGATAGAAATACCGACCATCGAGGGGAAAACACTTTTAAAGATTCCCCCGTCAACAAATTCCGGACAGAAATTGAGATTGAAGAACAGGGGTATTCCCAGCCCTAAAACGAATTCAAAAGGAGACCTGTTAATATCTGTAAAGATCGTGTCACCCCCGACCAAAGACATTGAAGTAAGGGAAATGCTGAAAAAGATCGAAGAAAAATCACCTTATAACCCAAGGGAGGAGCTTGAATGGTAAAAGAAAAGGTATATATGATAGCTTATGTATCTTCTAAATATGACATCCATCCTCAGACCTTAAGGCTCTACGAAAGGGAAGGTTTATTGATTCCGAGCAGATCAAAAGGAAATACGAGACTTTATTCGGATAAGGACCTTAAGAAACTTGAATTCATACTTAATCTCTCACGTGAAATGGGGGTCAACCTTGCCGGGATCGACATTATATACAATATGAAGTTAAAGATCGAAAAAATGGAGGAGGAATTTTCTAAATTTCTTGAAGAACTTAAAAAGGAATTTTTTACAGGAAAGGAAAATTTATTTGAACAGAAAAAAAAATCACTTGTAAAAATGGTTTCGTCCAGAATAACTTTATTTAAAGATGACTCCAAAAAATAATACCAGGCCATTGAATTCCCTAAGCTCATACTTTCAGAAAATAAATAAAATAAAGATCCTTACTCCTGAAGAAGAGAAAGATCTGGTGAGAAAAACAAAAAAAGGAGATATGGAAGCTTTCAAAATGATCATAATCGCCAACCAGAAACTAGTTGTGAAAGAAGCATTGAAATACTATTTTAAAGAAGATAGTTTCCTGGACCTTATCAATGAAGGGAACAAAGGACTTATAGAAGCTCTTAAAAGATTTGATGAAACGAGAGGCAATAGATTCTACACATATGCAATTTGGTGGGTTAGAAGTGAGATCAGGCGATATTTGTCAAAGAATCAGAATATCATATCATTCCCTGACATTTTTTATAATAATTATCTGAACTTCAAAAAAGTTCTTTACAGAATGACAAAAGACATGAAACGTAAGCCAACAGAGGAAGAACTCTCTCTGGAATTGAACATACCAGTTAAGAAAGTGAAGGTCATGCTCTCAATCCCAAGTGAAATTATATCCCTCGACAATCAGATATCAGGCGAGCAAACAGCAAATTTATCTACGATAATCAAGGATATTAATGCACCTGATCCCCTTGACATTCTGACTGATGATTCAATCCGTAAATCCGTGGTTGATAATATCGAAGAACTTACCGAGAAAGAGGCGATGG
>JAGLQR010000225.1 GCA_023136725.1 Candidatus Aminicenantota bacterium | reverse complement strand
TAATTGAGATGATCGATGACACATCTATTACAGGTACTATAGAGTGGTATGATGAGAGATGTTTGAAAATAAAGAAAGAAGATGGAAGTAATATTATTTTATTCAAGCATTTTATAAAATTTATTCATAAAGCCTCCGGGTAACAGATCAAAGTGGAAAAAGCCCCGGATGGAAGAATCCTCCTGATAACCCTTGGAGATCCCGATGGAATCGGCTCTGAAATTATAAAAAAATCATTAGAATCGATCCGGCTTCAAATTCCTGTTGTATTATTAGGAAATCGAAAATATTACAATGATGATTCCATTGAAGTCTTAGAGGAGATCAGGCATTCTGTAAAAGAAAAGGTCTCTTTTCTCGAAGTTAATACAGAGGGGAATGATCCTTCATTTATGTATGTAAAAGAGGCAGTCTCACTTGCATTAAATGATCCGAAATATGCTATTATCACTGCCCCGATATCGAAAGAAAAATGGATAGGCTCAGGAAATCAATTTATGGGCCATACTGACTATCTGGTTAAATCATGTGATGTAAACAAATGGGCAATGTTCTTCTGGTCGGATTCAATAAAGGTAGCATTGTATACCACACATATACCGCTGAGAGATATATTCAGCGAAATAAAGAAAGAAAAAATAATGAATTTCTGCAGGTTTATTAATTCCGAACTCTTCAGATTGACAGGAAAAAAATTCGACCTGTTAATGAGCGGCTTAAATCCCCATTCAGGAGAAAGTGGTACGATAGGAAAAGAGGAAGAGGAGGAGATAGAGCCGGCAGTCAAAGAACTTCAGAAAGAAATGAATATCGAAGGCCCGTTTCCTCCGGATACAATATTTATAGAGGCGGAAAAGAGGAAGGATCCGGTTGTAATTTCTTTATATCATGACCAGGGGCTGATCCCATTTAAACTGAACAACATAAATTCCGGAGTCAATCTTACCCTTGGACTCCCTTTTATCAGGACCTCACCCGATCATGGAACAGCTTACGATATAGCCGGAAAAGGTATCGCAGATCCCGGAAGCATGATCGAAGCAATAAAATTGGCAGATCAATTGTTGAAAGTTAAAACCTGATTTTTTACTTGTTTTTCCAGCCTTTTTTCAAACGGGAATATCTGGATTTCATCTCTTTGATATCGGGAGGGGATGGCCTTTTTTCGGTCCTTGTCATTTTCCATAATTTGGCATACTTCAGGAAAACATAATACATTGACAGGCCGGAAACTATCAGCCCCGCTTTTCCGTCAAGAAAACCTCTTTGAAGAATATAGTGCCTGAAGAATCTCCAGGACGGTGTAAATGTCAGGTTCAGAAAGCTCGGCTTCACCCCTTTGTCTCTCATGTCCTCGGCAGCCCAGGTTGTATACATCTCATATTTTTTCATGATCTGAAAATAGTTCCAGTATGTATAATGTTCAAATTTTTCTCTTAATTTCCCAACCTTTCCCGAACTGATAACGATCTCGGAATGTACCCTCATTTCCTTATATTTTGCCATGTCTCTTTTGAACAGCCTCAGGACATAGTCAGTTCCCCATCCGCTCCTCTTCACAAGTTTTCCGAAAAGATAATTTCTCCGGTTAATAAAATATCCGTCATACTCCGGAGTATTTTTTTCAAGTGTCTCTGATATTTCTGCTGCAAGTTCAGGAGAAACCCTCTCATCGGAATCAATGATCAGGATCCAATCGTGTGTTGCCTGAGGGATAGCCCAATTTTTAAAATTTGCGGAATTAATATATTCTCTCTCTATTATCCGGCATTCATATTCACGGGCGATCTCCATGGTTCTGTCTGTTGAACCGGAGTCGGCAACTACAATTTCATCTGCAATAGAGAGAACACTTTCTATACAAAAAGATATATTTTTTTCCTCATCCTTACATGGAATTATGACAGAAAGTTTATTAGCCATTCAGATTTCTCCTCTTTATTGTTGATATTATATCAGAACCGGAACTATACTGACAAAATATTGAAGTTCTTCTTTTTCACCAGATTGATTTGAATTTTAAGTACCGATATTGTATACATTTTTTAGATGTTTAAAAGTAAAAAAAACAGAGACTCAGCTCTCCTTATATTTATGGCACTTGTTACAGTTGCATTTCTCCTTTATCTGTTCTTCCCCTCAAATGGCAAAACCGGGGAAAAAGATAAAATTCCGGTTAAACATATTAAAAAGAATTCGGAACAGATTTCCGTTGAGAAAGTTGAGGAAAGAGTTGAAAATAAGTTCGGGGAATTGCGTGACATATTCAGAACCTATTTTAATGAGGTAAATACAGGAGACAGGGTCATCAGCAGGATACCTTCTGAAAAACTGGAGGAAACATTAAGATCTGTATTAATGGAGAAATTCTCTGAAGAGATAGGGAGATCACTGAAATACAGATTTCGTGACATAAACAGGGCTGTTGATATTTTCAAGGATTCAGATCTTTCAAATATTGAAAAGTTTGATATGTATATTGCACTTTTCCTGATTAAAGCAGCTAATGAAGATATAATCGGCAGATCTATAAATTTTACAACAGATGAGATCATGTCACTTCTTAACCTTAAACATTATGAACTTATAAACAATGAAGCCTCGGAAAATTATCACGCGATTCCTGTCATCATATATGCGGATTTACTTATTAAAAAAACAGATATTTTTTCACCCGGAAAGGAGATAATCTTATTTTCAAAGATATTGACTGATATCGGGGATATATCTCCCATGCAGCATATCAACTCAATAAAAGATATTTTTAATATTTCAACCGAGTTGAGGAGATTTTCATTTAGTTGGGTGGAGAGGGATGCTCTCGATCCCGATGATAAAGGGTCCTATAAAAATGTTCCTGTAAGAAGAAGAAAATTCTTCAAATTACAATATCTGATCTTTCCTGACCCGGGGAAAGGTGGTGATCTTACCTGGCTTAAGGACCTGATAAATGCAGACAGCGGAGCGATCGAATTGTCTGAGATTAAAATTGCTGATGAAACCCCGGGAGAGAATTATTCAGCAAAGTCGATAATATACTCTGAAAGTACTTCAAGATTCATTTTCATAATGGATTCGCCCTCTTTTGTTTCTGAGAGGGGATACATATCGATAATGATGAATGAAAAAATGAAAAGGCTGAATTCAGAAAATACAATTATCAACTTTGCGGAAAAGCTCTATTCCAAAAAAGAGTTCAGAAAAAAAATGAACAGCTTCGGAAAATTCCTCTACCGCATCAGATCAGTATTCTAAAACTAAATTTTTAGTCCGTCCCGGAATGGAAGAAAGGTCATAAAATCGGCATGGTGCACAACATATGCCTCAGTTGATCTTTTTACCATATTTCCTTCTCCTGCATGTGTAGCGATGATATGACAAACCTCAGGAGGTAATCCGGCTTCTTCAGCGAGCGAAACTCCGGAAAAAGGATGACGAAGATATTTACCGTAATTCCCCTGTACCGCTTTCCCATTCTTCAATTCATACTCAAGTAATTTTCCTACATCAGCAAGGATCGCTCCGGAAATAAGAACATCCATATTAACTGGGAGGTCATCTCCAAAAAATTCATTCATCTTTTTCCCGCTTTCCAATGCGATATGTACAACAGCTCTCTTATGGGCCATAAATGTCACTTTCAGGTCAGGAACTAAAAGCGTGAATGGAATTGTATTGAGATCACTTGCAGTTAACACAGATCTTTCAAGTGCAAGCTCCCAGGT
>JAGLQR010000224.1 GCA_023136725.1 Candidatus Aminicenantota bacterium | reverse complement strand
GAAGTGTCTTTGTATTATTCAGAGAGCTCGAAAAACCTTGAAAATATTGCAATTATTTTATCCCGTTCTGCCAGGAAGATAGGGGTAAATATAAAAAGAATGCCTGTTCCTTTTTCCGAACTTGTTAATATCGGATATGAAAAGCATGACATGCTGATGCTGGGGTGGGCTGGAGATATCCCGGATGCAGATGTTTATCTTTTCTCAAACTTTACTGAAAACTCAGGAAGGCTGAACAGGTCCGGATATATAAATCCGGAACTTACGAAGTTGATAAATGGAGCACGTAGAACTTCTGACAGAAAAGTAAGAAAGGCGTTGTATCTTAAGGCACAAAAGATCATTCACAGAGATCTCCCATGGATACCTCTTTTCCACCTTAACAAACTCCTCGTTCATAACAGGAATGTTAAGAATCTTACTATCCAACCGTTTTCATTTCTGAATTTCAGAGAGGTTTTTTTCAGTGAAAACAGTCTTTTAAAGGAATAATCTCAGTTAAATTAGTTTGTTTTTATTTTGTATATTTATATCCGGTTCCAGAGCATGGGCTCCCACTGATTTTAAGGGTCACATTCTTTTTTCAAGTGGAAATTATTGAATAATCTGTCCGCTGATACTATACTTATACTATGCTGTATCTCTGTTATCGGAGTGACAAACGGGATAATATCAGACTCCCGGGGATTAAGGTTGTTCTATCTATTCTGTTTGTTTTATTGTTTTTTCCATCAATTTATTCATCTCATTTGGATAATACTCTGATCTTTCTTAGCCCGGTGGATGTGATCACATTTGATCCGGGGATGGTCGGCGATATATATTCATCCCAGGTAATTGAGAATATCTTTGAGGGTTTGACCAGATACAAAAACGGAACTATTAAGATAAAGCCCGGCCTTTCAGAAAGATGGAATATGTATGATAACGGAAGGAGGTGGGTTTTCATATTGCGGAGAGGGGTTAAATTTCATAATGGTGAATCATTTAATGCTGCATCTGTTGTGAGTTCGTTTTCAACAAGGCTGAATAACAAAAAAAAGTATAAAGAATGGAATACATCATATACATACTTAAAGAGTGTCAGGGAAATTGATAATTATACCGTAGAGTTCCTTCTTACTGAACCTTATGCCCCGTTTCTTTACCGGTTGGCAAGCACTAATGCTTCAATTATAGCTCCCTCCTCTTATGATGGGGAGGATTTTTCCCCTATTGGTACAGGCCCTTTCCGGTTCGGTGAGAGAAAACAGGGAAAATTTGTAAAAATTCTCAGGAATAATACCTATTGGGATAAACGACCCCTTCTGTCGGCTGTGATCTTTAAGGTTGTCAAGAACCAGAATTGGCGAATCCTTCAGCTGGAGAACGGGAAGGCGGATGCGGCACTACTCGAATCCGAGATTTTCATTGAAGATGTTTCAAGGGGAAAAAAACTGCGTATTATATCCGGACGGTCTCCGGGGATCTATTATATTGCTTTTAATATGAGGAAGGGGCCATTCAGGGACAAAAGAATGAGGCAGGCAGTGGCACACCTTATCAAAAAAGAAGCGGTAATAAAAAAAATATTTCAATCATTTGCTGAAAATGCAACCAGTCCTGTACCTCCTCAGATGTTTGGTCACAATCCGGAATTGAAGGATTACAGTTTCAATATTAAGGAAGCAAAAAGAAAATTATATGAGGCGGGGTATAAGTCAGAGGTCGATGTTTCTCTCTACTATTCCGATAATTCAGAAAGCCTTGAAAATATTGCAAATGTTTTGTCCCGTTCTGCAAGGAAGATAGGGCTAAATATAAAAAGAATACCTGTCCCTTTTTCTGAACTTGTTAATATCGGATATGGCAGGCATGATATGCTTATACTTGGATGGATAGGTGATATACCTGATGCAGATGTTTATCTTTATCCGAATTTTATCGGTAAATCAAGCAAATTTAACAGTTCCGGATATAAGAACCCGGTAGTTTCAAAGCTGCTCAATAAAGCTCGAATGACCTCTGATATAGAATTGAGGAAAAAAATATATCTGGAAGTGCAGAGAATCCTTCATGAAGACCTTCCCTGGTTACCTCTTTATTACAGGAACGACCTTCTGATTCACAACAAAAACGTGAGTAACCTGACAATTCAGCCTTTGTCACTCTTGAATTTCAGTGATGTTTTTTTCAATAATAATTAGCTCTCTTTTAATAGTATTTGATAATTTTGTTTGATTTAGATAGAATTTTAACACTCGGTCATTTTGATTTTAGTTTGTGAATTAAAGAAGGGTTAGACTCAGGAGCATTGGGAAATGAATAGTAGTTTTTCTGTTTGTAAGTCCGGAGTTACATCGGGACTTGTAATTCTTTTATTCTTATTTATTATTCCTTTTTATGCTGCAGACTCTCCCCTTATCTATCTGAAAAGTACATATATCTCTACCCTGGATCCGGGACTCACATCAGATGTATATTCGTCCGAGGTCATATCCAATATTTATGAAGGCCTGGTCAACTATAAAAAAGGAGCTGCCGGTGTTGAGCCTGCACTTGCAGTCAGCTGGAGGACTGAAAATAACGGGACTAAGTGGATATTTAAGTTAAGGAAAGGGGTAAGGTTTCACAACGGGGAAAAATTTAATTCTGCTGCAGTTGAAGTGAATTTCAGAACCCGGATCATTAATAAAAAAAAATACAATAACTGGAACAGAGTGAATTCTCATATTGCAAGGATAGGGAGTATTGATGAATATACAATCGAGATAATACTGGATGAGCCGTTCGTCCCTTTTCTTAATTCTCTGGCAAGTCCCAAGCATATGATAGTAGCCCCTTCATCCTATGTTTCAGGGAAATTCCAGCCGAAAGGAACCGGCCCGTTTAAATTCTCAAAAAGTGTTCATGATAAATATCTTACAATGATCAGGAATGAACATTATTGGAAAGGGGAAGTCAGGATCCCGAAGATTGTTTTTAAAATCGTTGATGATGTTGCCTGGAGGATGATACAGCTGAAATCCGGGAAAGCATCCTTGTTGATGGTGAGATCATCGAAAGAATATGAAGAAATCAGGGGAAGACGTGAACTCAGGACTATTTCTGCTCCATCTGTTTCCGTACGCTATCTTGCATTCAATACACAAAAGGGAATTTTTCAAAATAGAAATGCCAGAATAGCATTTGCTCACCTGATAAATAAAGGCCCGTTAATAGGAAGAATTTTTCAGAATTTCGCATCGAATTCAACTACTCCTATTCCCCGTGGTATTTTCGGATTTAATCCTGATATTAAGGATAGATCCTTTAATCTGGGAAAAGCCAGGAATCTTTTAAAACTGGGAGAGATAAAAGAAGGTGCCAGAGTGTCTCTCTACTATTCGGGGAATTCAAAGCCTCTTGAGGAAATTGCCGGTGTGATCAAAAAATTTGCAGCCAGAGTCGGGATACATGTTTACAAAGTGCCACTTTCTTTTGCTGATCTGAGAAGAGCCGCAGGAAGTAAACGGCATGATATGGTTATGTTGGGATGGTCAGCTGATATTCCAGATCCCGATGTTTTTTTATTTGATACTTTTGCTGACAGGAATAGTGAATTCAACCGGTCGGGTTATTCGGATACTGAACTCACCCGTCTTCTGACCGAAGCAAGAAAGACCACCGATACCGGAAAAAGAGAAAAAATGTATTTCCGGGCACAGGAAATCATCGCAAGAGACTGTCCCTGGATCCCCCTTTATAACATTAA
>JAGLQR010000223.1 GCA_023136725.1 Candidatus Aminicenantota bacterium | reverse complement strand
GCAGTAACTTCGATAATCCTGTCCTCTCCGGAGAATTCCCCGAGATATTCTCCTCTGCTTTCACTATTCAACCTGTTGATCGAGGAATCAAACCATAATTCGATACCCCCAAGAGTAGATACTCCGCTTTCCCGCAATTGAATCTTTGAAATTGAATTCTTTGTAAGAATATTACCCTGTGAGTTTCGCCCTTTAATGGCAAGTTCAGAAAAATCCAGATCTATCTGAAGATTTCTTAACCTTTTTTTCGGTTTTAAAAAGATCCTGACTTTCTCTGCTTCTCCATTCGGATTAGCTGTAAAATATAGTACCCGGGAATCATCTGTCCCTTTTGTAAGATCATAAGACTTATCCCTGGTTACAGATTTCACGAGGAATCTTTTCATGTAATTTTTCCCCTCTTTCCCATCACGGTAAATAGCGTTGTAGATTGTCCTTTCATCACCTCTATTATAGATATCTATATGAATAATGTCTTTTCCTGCAAATGATTTTTCATCCACCTTCTTTATGGTAAATGTGCCATCACTCATGAAAAGGATAATATCATCAATATCGGAACACTCACTTACCAATTCATCGCCTTTTAAAGAAAACCCGAAGAATCCCTCTTCTCTGTTCACATAAAGCTTCTTGTTTGCAGCAACAACCTTTGTCGCTTCTATCTGATCAAAATTCCTTATTTCTGTTCTTCTCTCCTTCCCTTTTCCGAATTTTTCTTTAAGTTTTAACAAGAAATTGATCGTATATCCATTAATATCTTTCAGAGACTCCATGATACCTTTCATCTCTTCTTCTAAAGACTTTATGTATTCATCAGCTTTGAATGAATCATATTTTGAAATCCGCTTGATCTTGATCTCCGTTAGCTTTGTTATGTCTTCCGTAGTTACTTCCCTTTTTAATCCGGGTTTAAACGGGTCAAGCCCTCTGTCGATAGTTTCGATTATTGATTCCCAGGTTTCACAATTTTCAATTTCTATATATATTCTGTTTTCAATAAATATTTTCTCTAATGAAGATAGATGCCATGAATCTTCCAATTCCCTTTTTCTTATTTCAAGCTCAAGATTCAACAGTCCTATTGTGCTGTCTGTTGAGATCATTAATATCTCGGTCACACCTATGAATTTAGGATTCTTATCCATTATAACGCAGCAATTAGGAGAAATTGATATCTCACAATCAGTAAATGCATAAAGAGCATCAATAGTCTTATCAGGAGATGTACCTGCCGGAAGAGAAATGAAGATCTCAATTTTGTCAGAAGTATTATCATCAATTTTTTTTATCTTGATCTTCCCTTTTTCATTTGCCAGAAGAATGGACTCAATTAATGATGTTGAAGTCTTCCCGAAAGGGAGCTCTGTTATTTTTATAGTTTTTTTGTCAACCTTTTCAATCTTAGCTCTGACCTTAACCTTCCCACCCTGAAGTCCATTCTGATACCTTGAAAAATCAGCTAGTCCTCCCGACTGGAAATCTGGTAACAAAGTGAAATCCTCACCCTTAAGATATGATACAGATGCATCTATCAACTCGATAAAATTGTGAGGAAGTATCTTTGATGCAAGTCCTACTGCTATCCCTTCAGCTCCAAGATACAATAAGATCGGGAATTTGACAGGAAGTACTACCGGCTCCTTATTTCGTCCGTCGTAAGAATTTGTCCACTCTGTAGTTTTTGGATTAAAAACTACATCCAGTGCGAATTTTGACAATCTTGCCTCGATATACCTGGGAGCTGCTGATTTATCACCTGTAAGTGTATTTCCCCAATTTCCCTGTGTATCTATCAGCAACTCCTTCTGTCCTAATGCTACAAGTGCATCCCCGATGGAAGCATCCCCGTGTGGATGATACTGCATTGTAAATCCGATTATATTTGCTACTTTATTATAACGTCCATCTTCAAGTCGTCTCATAGTATGAAGAATTCTTCGTTGAACCGGTTTTAATCCATCAAGAACTTCCGGTATTGCACGTTCAAGTATTACATAAGAAGCATAATCCAGGAACCAGCTTTTATATAGTTCAGGTATATCTTTTACATGTTGAAGTTTCTTATCTTCACTAAACCCGTTTCCGTTTTCAGATTTTTCTTCCATTTGTCTCAGATCCCCCCCGGTCAGTTCCCTGGAATTTCTTCAGTTGATTCACTTTCAATTTTAAGATTTTTTATTATAAATTCCTGTCTCTCAGGTGTGTTTTTCCCCATATAAAATTGAAGAGTCTTTCCAACAGAACCCTCTTTGCTCATTATAACAGGCTCAAGTTTCATTTTCCCGCCAATGAACTCCTTAAACTCATTCGGAGATATTTCTCCGAGTCCTTTAAACCTGGTCATTTCACAATTCTTTCCCAGTTCATGAACCGCATCTGTCTTCTCTTCTTCAGAATAACAATATATGGTTCTTTTCTTGTTTCTTACCCTGAAAAGTGGAGTTTGGAGAATATATAAGTGGTTTTTCTTAACTAATTCCGGAAAGAACTTAAGGAAAAAGGTTATAATGAGGAGACGTATATGCATACCGTCAACATCTGCATCTGTGGCAATGATAATATTATTGTATCTAAGATCATCTAACCCGTCCTCAATATTCAAAGCCGCCTGCAGCAGGTTGAATTCTTCATTCTGATATACTATTTTTTTGTTTAAACCAAAAGTGTTCAATGGTTTTCCCTTAAGGCTGAAAACAGCCTGAGTCTGAACATCTCTTGATTTTGTTATGGATCCGCTTGCAGAATCTCCCTCAGTTATAAAAATAGTAGATTCCTGCCTCCTCTCATTATTTGAGTTGAAATGGATCTTGCAATCTCTTAATTTTTTATTGTGAAGATTTGCTTTTTTTGCTCTTTCTCTTGCCAGTTTTTTGATCCCTGACATTGCCTTACGCTCTTTTTCAGATGTCAGTATCTTTGAATGCAAAAGATCCGCAACCTCTTTATTCTTATGTAAAAAGTTGTCAAGTTGATTTTTGAGAAAATCACCCACATAGTTTTTCAAAGATAATCCTCCGGGGGTCATCTCCTTTGAGCCCAGTTTTGTTTTTGTCTGGGACTCGAATATGGGTTCTTCTATCTTTATACTTATAGCTGCAATAATTGAAGTCCTTATATCTGACACATCAAAATCTTTTCTATAAAATTCCCTTATGGTCTTTATAAGCCCTTCCCTGAAAGCTTGAAGGTGAGTACCTCCCTGTGTAGTGTTCTGACCATTGACAAAAGTGTAATAGTCCTCTCCGTAATGGCCTCCATGGGTAATAGCAACTTCTATATCCTCACCTTTTAAGTAAATTATCGGATATATTATCCCGTTATCTATATTAGCGTTCAGTAGATCGAGAAGGCCATTCTTTGAAAAATACCGGGTTCCGTTAAAATTAATAACCAAGCCTGAGTTAAGATACGTATAATAATTTATCTGATTTTCAACAAATTCCGAAAGGAAACGGTAGTCACCGAATATCTCTCTGTCAGGCGTGAACACTACTTCAGTACCATTCTGAAACCCGGACTCTTCCAGTGATTTATCTTTCAGAACATTTCCTTTTGCGTATTCGACTTCCTTTTTTTCTCCTTCCCGAAATGACCTTATAATAAATTTTTCAGACAGAGCATTTACAGCCTTTATTCCGATCCCGTTCAGTCCCACAGACTTTTTAAAAACCTTGGAATCATACTTTGCACCAGTGTTCATTTTTGATGATACATCTTTAACTTTTCCCAATGGCACGCCTCTGC
>JAGLQR010000222.1 GCA_023136725.1 Candidatus Aminicenantota bacterium | reverse complement strand
AGGCTGTATTTGACTACATGGCCTTTAGTAGAACAGATCAGGATGAGAATACTTTTTTTTCAGGAATCAAAAAACTTGAACCTGGCTGTTCTATCTCCATTAAAGATAATAAATTAAAAATACATGAATGGTACGACCTGAGAAGTAATATCAAAGAGCCGTTCGCAAATGCTCTTGACTTCAGGGAGGTTTTCAAATCAGCTGTAGGCTTGAGGCTGCAGAGTGATGTCCCCCTGGGTGTATGTTTAAGCGGGGGTTTGGATTCATCAAGTATAACTTCAACTTTACTCAAGGATTTTAGTTTATCCGATCTGAAAACATTCTCAGCAATATATGAAAAAAATCAAAATTGTGATGAATCGGAATATATTTATGAATATAAAGATGTTTTAAAAAATATGCATTTTACAACTCCATCTGCAGAAACTTTGATCAATGATTTGTCTGATTTTTTAAAAGCTCATGGCGAGCCAACACCATCAGCCGCTTCTTATGCACAATACAGAGTAATGAAATCAGCAAAAGGGAAAATTGTTGTTACTCTGGATGGACAGGGAGCTGATGAGCAATTAGCTGGTTATCACTTTTATTTCAGTTTTTTCTTTAAGGGGTTATTGAGGGAATTCCGATTGTTTAAATTATTCTCAGAAATTTATCATTATTTAAATATCCACAGGTCTATCCATAGTTTGAAAATTTTTCTGTATCATATTTTACCTGAAAAGTTTAGAACAGGAACAAAAGAAAAAGGTTATCTGACAAAAACATTTTCTGATGCATTTTTTAAAACAAGCATTGTGGAAAGGTTATATGATTCAAAAAATTTGAATGAATCACTTATTAATCATTTTGAAAAAAAATTGGCGATAATTTTAAAATGGGAGGACCGGAATTCAATGTGGCACTCTCTTGAGTCACGTGTCCCATTCTTAGATCATCGTATTGTTGAAAAGACCCTCTCTTTACCTGGTGCATCTCTTATTAATAATGGTATGACGAAGGTAATTTTAAGAGAGTCGATGAAAGGATTATTGCCTGAAAAGATCAGGCTCAGGCAGGATAAAATAGGATTCGGCACTCCCCAGGATGAATGGTTCAGACAACCGGCTTTTCAAAAGTATATTTGGGAGATGCTGAACTCTGAAGAGTTTAAAAACAGAAATATTATTGATTGCAAAAAGGCAAAAAGTATTTATCAGAAACATCTGGATCATAAGCAAAATTTTGCTGATGAGATCTGGAAATGGATAAATTTAGATCTATGGTTTAAAGAATATATAAATTGAATTAATCATGCGTGACTTTACAATAAAAGCTTACACTCAGTTGATCAATGCGTTGCAGAACAAAGATTTTGTTTTCCAGACCTTTGAAAGGTTTATTATGTCTCCTGAAAAAAAAGCTTTGATAATGAGACATGACGTTGACAGATTACCCGGGAATGCGCTCAAGATAGCGGAATTGGAAGAGAGCTTAGGTGTGAGAGGTTCTTATTATTTCAGAGTCGGAAAGCAGAGTTTTAATAAAGAAATTATTGAACGGATTGCATCTATGGGGCATGAGATAGGATACCATTACGAAAACCTTTCTGCAGTTGCCCGCAGAAAAGGTTTTCGAAAATTCAAAATTCAAAATTCAAAATTCAAAATTGAAGACATGCATGAATTGGTAATTCTTGACTTTGAAAAGAATCTTAAAAAATTCAGGGAGATTGTTCCTGTGAAAACTATTTGTATGCATGGGAGTCCTACATCAAAATATGACAGCAGAGATATCTGGGGGACTTATGATTATAGGGATTTCGGGATAATCGGAGAACCATATTTTGATATTGATTTTTCAAAAGTTCTTTATCTGACTGATACCGGACGAAGATGGGATGGGGATAAGTTTAATATTAGAGACAGGGTACTTAAGAAGTCAGAAGAGAAAAAATTGTCTTTTAATATTAGAGTACATTCAACTTTTGATATTATTGATGCTTTAGAGAAGAATCTTTTTCCTGATCAGATAATGATAAATACTCATCCTCAAAGGTGGACAAATAATCCGATTCTGTGGACAAAAGAGTTGGTATGGCAGAATATGAAGAATTTGGTTAAAAGGTTCTATACATAATTTTAGTTACTCACCCCTTTAGGCAAGGTGAATTCGCCTTGGCGAAGAGAAGGCAGCCTGGGCTGGGGATGGGGGGCCGAAGATCAGCTTTCAACCTTCAGTCATAAGCCGTCAGCAGAATAAAATGATCAGAGTAAAATCAATTGTTTTCTTAATGCTTTTTGGATTGAGTACTTTGATCTGCTACTCTGAACATTTTACGGTCTCTCTCTGGCTCCACTCTTCCATGTTTTCAAAAAATAAAACTGAAGCTATATCCGAGTTAAATGAGAAGCTTACTTTTTATAAAGAAATAGGGATTGAGAATTTATATGTTTTCAAGATAATTAAGAGTGAGCATAATAAAGGATGGAGTTTCTTGAAATACATTCTTAAAATTGCTCATAAGAAAGGTTTGAAAGTTCACCCGGTTATTACTTCCGGATATAAGGTCAGTGTTAAAGGGAAAATTAAAAGAAATTCTGATTGGTTGATCAAAGATCCATTCGGAAAAACATTGCCCTATTTGAACCTTTCAAATCCTGATGTCAGGAAGTATATTCAGAAGAAAGTTAAAAAATTACTTAAATATAACATTGACGGTATTCATCTTGACTATATCCGGTTCCCTTATCTAAGTTCGAGAGAGCCAGGTGATTCAATTGTGAGTATTCTGATAAGGGTAATAAGGACAGTTCTGAATTACTATGTTCCTGACCATATTTATCATGGGACAGCTGATAATTATTTCAGTTATGACAAAAAAACACTCAAGTCATTTGAAAAATATTTTAATAAGAGTGGTGATAGTAATACAAATGATGAATATGTCCTGAAAGAGTGGCGGAAATGGAATGCAGGAAATGTTACATTGCTTGTGAAAAACATCAGGAATACAATGAAAAGATCCGGGAAGAACATTCCTTTATCTGCTGCAATCATTTCAAACAGGGGATTTGCATTTAACAGCCTTGGACAGGATTGGGGGAAATGGAGTAAGACAGGAGTTGTTGATGTCCTCTGTCCGATGATATATAGTAACGATAAGGACTGGTTCAATGAGAGATTGCAGGAGGTGCTATTGATGGTTCAGAATGGCTGTAAGGTGTATAGTGGGATCGCAATTGAATCATCAACAAATCAGAATACTCTGGAAGGAGTTGCTTCTCAGGTCAGGATTGCAAAGAAGACAGGCGCAGATGGAGTTGTTATCTTCAGTGGTTTCTCGTTGACAGAGGAGTTTGGGGAAGTTATTAAGGATGAAAAAAACAAATGGTCAACTAATAATCAAAGCAGAACTAAATGAAGAAGCTTAATCCATACAAAATTATCTTTGATCTGTTTTTGCTCCTGTTTTCATTTTCGATAACCTTCTTTATTAAAAGTGGTAATTTTAATTTTGATAAAAGATATATGAGTTTCCTGCCTCTCTTAATCCTCGGCTGGTTGTTAGCAGGGATATTTACTTCTAAATTCCGGGATAGTGAAGAGGGTAGATTGGAGCCATATGCCTTCTCTGCACTCTATTTTACCGGATTTACATCTCTTCTGATCTATGGCTTGCAGATGTATAATCTCTCAAGATTTGTCATTTTCGGAGGGATTTCAATATATCTGCTATTGGAGATATTTTTTATATCCGGGCTGATCCTGCC
>JAGLQR010000221.1 GCA_023136725.1 Candidatus Aminicenantota bacterium | reverse complement strand
TAAATAAAAGTTACTTCATAATTTCTCCGGAAATGAAATTTAATCTCGGCGGTGCACTTCTTACAATATCAGATGATATGATAGAGATGGCATCTACTGATGGCCACAGGCTTTCCTACTCACATTTTGATTACAAGGTTGAAAAGAGTGATAATGTCAATTTTATAATTTCAAGAAAATCTCTTCTTGAGTTGTTGAAGATCGGAGACAGTGGAAGTATTGAATTTTCATATGACAAGAACAATCTGTTTTTCAGATATCAGAACAGGGTTCTTTCATCACGTATTATTGACCAGAAATTCCCGAATTATAAAACTGTAATTCCTGAGAGTACAGAAAACGAAGCAGTTATTGAAAGTAACGAACTAAACACTACACTGAAAAGGATATTAATATTCAAGAGCAGAAATAATGGTGTTCTTTTTAAATTTGAGAAAGGAAAACTTGTTTTGGAGCGGACCACACCTGAAAAAGGTGAAGCCCATGATGAGATAGATATCGATTATGACGGGGAACCAATCAGTGTTGCTTTCAATGGAAATTTTATTATTGACTTTTTAGCACATGTGAATACAGAAAAAATAACAATAAAAATGAATGATACTGAGAGTTCATTTGTTTTTGAACCATCTACACCTTCAAAGGAAGGAAAATTTATTTATGTGGTAATGCCTCTCAACATTTAAATTTGTTTATTGAAAATATTGAGATCTCCGGATTTCGGAACCTTAAGAAAAAAAATGTATTCTCTTTTACGAACAGCAAAAATATAATTTACGGACCCAACGGATCAGGTAAAACCACTATTCTTGAAGCGATCTATATTCTTGGCTTCGGCCGTTCATTTTTAAATGTGAAGAAAGAGGAACTTCTTAATAATGAATCCGATGAGTTTTTTATAAATTCAACTGTTAACAGAAATCAATTAAAATTTAAAATAAGTGCCTCTTTGAATAAAAGTTTTTCACTATTTCTTGACGGGGAAAAGACAGGAATCCCCGGGATCGGTAGGAATTTTTTTCCACTGTTTTTCTCATCCAGTGATTATGTATCGTTAATATCGAGTAGATCCAGTTTGAGAAAATTATTTGACAGGTTCATATTCGGAACAGAAAATATATATTCCAAAGAATTAATTGAATATAAAAAAGTGATTCGAAATAAGACCTATCTCTTAAAACATAATCCTGACTATGCCCATTTGAAAGGCTGGAACAAGTTGCTTGCAGAATATATTTTAAAAATTACCAGAAAAAGATTTGATTTTATCAGGAAGATCAATGATCACGTTCAGGATAAACACCACAGCGGGATAGAGATAAGATATACCCCTTCCTCATCTGATTTTTACTATAGTGATAATTTTAAACTTGATAAGGTTTTGTCAGTTCTGGATGGAATTCTTGAAAAAGAAATTTTATACAAAAGCCCGATTGTCGGCACTCACCTGGATAAATATGAGATATTCATGGATAACCGGCCATTGAGATTGTATTCCTCCGGGGAGAAAAAACTCAATCTGATTTTTATTTATCTTGCATATATTGATATGTTTTTATCAGAAAGGGGGGAGTACCCCGTCTTTCTTGTTGACGATTATGATATAGCTATGGATGAAGAGAATACAGAGGTTTTAATGTCAAATTATCCGGCAATGCAGATAATTGCAACTTCAGTGAGAAACAACAAAAATTTTGATTCGACAATAAAGTTAAAACATTAACATTTTCTGCTTGTCCGGGTATGTTCAAATACGTGTCCTTACCTTTACAGATATAAGTATTTGAGTTATAATTACTTTAATTAAAAGTGTATTGGGTTTACCAAATTTCTGCAGAGTTGAAACCTTTTACAGGAGAGTAAATTGACAGTCGGATCATCAGAAGAAAACGGGAATAATTATACAGCTGATAATATAAAAATTCTGGAAGGGCTGGAAGCAGTAAGATTACGTCCCGCAATGTATATAGGGAGTACCGGATCGTCCGGGCTCCATCATCTGGTTTATGAGGTTGTTGATAACTCGGTTGATGAAGCGATGGTAGGATTTTGTGATTCCATAGAAGTGGTTATCCATTTTGATAATTCAATTTCGGTTGTCGATAACGGAAGAGGAATTCCGGTTGATATTCATAAAGAAGAAAATAAATCTGCCGCTGAGATTGTTATGACCATTCTTCATGCCGGAGGAAAATTTGATAACGATACTTACAAGGTGTCAGGCGGACTTCACGGAGTTGGAGTTTCGGTTGTAAACGCATTATCCTCAAAACTTGAATTGGAAGTCAAAAGAGACGGGAATATTTATTTCCAGAAATATCAGGCCGGACATCCGGAGACAGAGTTTCAAAAACTCGGTAAAACAGAAAAAAGGGGAACCAAAATAACTTTCTGGCCCGATGAAGATATCTTTGAAACTCTGGAATATGATTATACTATTTTGTCAAAAAGGCTTAAGGAATTGGCTTTTCTTAATAAAGGATTGTCGATCAGCCTGAAAGATGAAAGAACTGATAAAAGTGAAGTTTTTTATTACGAGGGCGGAATTGTTGAATATGTTGAGTATTTAACACAATCTAAAAAAAGAGTTCATGAAAATCCGATATTTCTATCGTCAGAAAGTGACGATATGATAGTGGAGATCGCGTTTCAGTATGTGAATTCTTATTCGGAGATATTGCTTTCGTTCGTCAATAATATAAATACGATCGAGGGGGGCACCCATCTAACCGGATTCAAAGGGGCACTTACAAGAACGATAAACCATTATGCGCAATCCAATAATTTGAAAAAGGATTTTAAAGAAAGTTTTTCAGGTGAAGATGTAAGAGAGGGGATTGTTGGTGTTATCTCCATAAGAATTAAAGACCCCCAATTTGAAGGACAGACAAAGGCAAAGCTGGGAAACTCTGAAGTTAAAGGAATTCTGGAATCTTTTGTAAATCAAAAACTCGGGGAATTTCTCGAAGAGAATATATCAATATCAAAAGACATAATAGCCAAGGTTTCTCTTGCTGCCCAGGCTAGAGAAGCTTCCAGAAAAGCTAAAGACCTTATCAGGAAGACAAGCCTTCTTGAAAGCACTTCGCTTCCCGGAAAACTTGCAGATTGCCAGTCAAAAGATCCGGAAGAGAGTGAAATTTATATTGTTGAGGGTGATTCGGCAGGAGGATCTGCCAAGCAGGGGAGAGACAGAAAATTCCAGGCGATACTTCCGTTGAAAGGAAAAATACTTAATGTTGAAAAATCTACCACTTCAAAGATGCTTGAGAATGAAGAGATAAAAACCATTATCGCTGCTTTGGGTGTCGGGATCGGTGTTGATAATTTTGATATAGAAAAAATACGGTATAAAAAAATAATTATAATGACTGATGCAGATGTTGACGGATCTCACATTCGTACTCTGTTGATGACATTCTTTTTCAGGCATATGAAACCTCTTGTAGAGCGTGGTTATCTTTATCTGGCACAGCCCCCTTTATATCTTTTCAGAACAGGAAAAAAGGGGGTTTATCTTAAAAAGGAAAAAGATCTTGATAATTATCTGTTGAAAAAGATCGGAAAGGACGTGCAGCTCTCAATGAACGGAAAAGAAGGTTCTTATCTGGAAGGGGATGCTCTCATTAAGTTCATAAAACTCCTATCAAAGAAAAACACACTTCTTGACAAAATCGAGCAGAGAGGAATGCCAAAAATATTGACCAGAAAACTTATTGAACTTATAAAAAATGAAGATTCGTTTAAAGATGAGAAGAA
>JAGLQR010000220.1 GCA_023136725.1 Candidatus Aminicenantota bacterium | reverse complement strand
ATTTCTGATTGGTTAGGATTTGACACTAAGGAGAAGAAAAGCCGGCATTCTCCCTTCAAAAAAATTGCAAAATTTAAAGAATTTTTGTGATTTTATTTAAAAATTTTTCATTAAATACTATTATATAAGCAAGGTGTAAAATGGATACAAGAAAAGAAGAGAGGATTTACGGTGTTAAAGACCTGATAATCAAAGATGAAGGAAAGGAATTTAATGCAATTCTTACTAGTATTTCCACTACAGGGATATCTGTTATCGCTGATAGTGTTTTCCCCACCTATAAAGAGATTGAAGTTAAGTTCAAGATCGACGAAAACCCGATAACTATAAGAGGATCCATAAGGTGGGTGAATGACCACAAAGGCGAAGCCGGAGCAAACCTTAAAGAGATCGGTATCCTGTTCATAGATACTCCCCCGGAATATAAAAAATATCTCGATAGCATCCTGGAAAAATAGGGTTATCAGAGCGTTTTTTAATAATCAATCAATTTTTCTCCATGACTTGAATATGCCGGAGTTTGTAATATAATATCCACTTTTGAGGCAAAAAAATGTTGATGCGAAATGAATGTGCTGTATGTATCCTGAACCAGATACTGAGAGCAACTGATTATATGGGTCTTAACGAGGAGAGGTCCGCCCTTGTTTTTAAGGAAGCGTTGAAAAAAACACTGGAAACAGATTACGCCTGTTTAACACCCCCTCTTTTTTCAGGAAAGATATATGATGCGATAACAGATTTGACCGGGAACGGGGATCCATACAAAAAATTGAGAAAAGAGCAGAACGATCTGGTTCTGGATAATATTGAACTGTTCAGGGAAAGAATAATCAAATCCGAGGATTCTCTGTTCACATCCCTTTTCTATTCTCTTCTCGGAAATATAATAGATTATGGAGGAGTTGAAATATTTGATACTGACCAGATATTCATGGAAGTTAGTGATGTAAATCTGGCTATAAATGATTATGAAATATTGAAGGGGAAATTTGAAAATGCAGATACTCTTCTCATCATTTCAGATAATGCAGGGGAAGCGGTATTTGATATGCTTCTTATGGAACAGATAAAGCTGAAGTATCCTGAAATAAAGATCATCTATGGCGTAAGGTCGGGCCCTGCTATCAACGATATTATTAAGGAAGATGCAGAGTATATAGGAATAGGTGAGATAGCTGAGATCATAGAGACAGGATCAACTTATGCCGGGACAATGATAAACCAGTCGGATCCCGGATTTCTGGAAATATATTCTGGTTCGGATATTGTAATCTCCAAAGGGCAGGGGAATTTTGAAACCCTGGAAATGGAGACCGGGAAAGATATCTTTTTCATCTTTAAGGTGAAATGTGATATCGTCGCAGATTACTCCGGACTGGAAAGGGGATCCCTGGTCCTCGGTTACAGAGAATCGATATCAGGATTTTCTGTCTAGTTACTTCTTCAAAATATTTACTATCTTCCCATCCATGATGGTTTTATATATCTTAACTTTCAGCATATTTTTTTTATCTTTCTCAATTATTTTCTCAAGATCTGCATCAAATATTGTGAGATCAGCCAGTTTGCCTGATTCAATTGAGCCGATCCTTTTTTCGTTGAATGAGGCATATGCTGCGCCAAGTGTATAATACCTTATTGCGTCTGTTATGCTTATCTGTTCCCCGGGGAACCATCCGTTCTCGGGAAATCCGTTCTCAATGTTCTTCCTCTCAATTGAGGAGTACAATCCTCTCCTCGGGTCAAGAGGTTCCACAGGCCAGTCTGTTCCGAATGCCAGCATAACTCCCTCTTTTTTAAAGGAGTTCCACCTGTATCCCTGTTTTGCCCGTTCTTTCCCGATCCTCTCTTCAACGACAAGAAGGTCGGTAGTGCAATGTGTAGGCTGCATTGACGGGATCATTTTAAGCTTATTGAATCGCAAAAGGTCCTCATCGGTAATAAATTGTGTGTGTTCTATTCTGTGCCTCAGCCCCTTCATGCCGAATTTTTGCTGAGCTTTCTCAACGGCATTGAGGACCAGATGAACGCCCCGGTTACCGATAGCATGCACTCCGGCCTGGAAACCATTCTTGTGAGCGTCGCTTATTAATTTGTCCAGTTCCTCTATAGGATGGATAAGGATACCACTGGTTTTCGGATTGTTGGTGTAGGGTTTGAAAAAGGCGGCGGAAACCGATCCCAGAGATCCATCTGCAAATATCTTTACAAATGATATCCTTACTTTATCCGAACCGCTTCTGAAATTGATCCCTTTTTCCACACAGCGTTTCATCTCCGCCGGAGATATCCAGAGGTTGAACCTGAGTGTAAGTTCTCCCGTTTTATCGATCTCATTCAATTGTTTCATGAGTTTCAAACTACCCTGGGTGGTGACAGATGTAAGTCCCAACTTGTTTGCAAAACGGATAGCATTTAAAAGCTTGTTTTCTCCCGATGATCCGAGAACAACCATCCTGGGGCCTGTGACTTTTCCAACCATCATTTCAGCGTTTTCTTTCAGTATACCTGTGGGATTATTATCCTTGAACCTGATCAGCTCTCCGCCCTGTGGGTCAGGTGTCTCTTTTGAAATGCCTGCCATTTTAAGGGTCATGGAATTCACCCAGATCGAATGGCCGTCCACTCTGGTAATGATAACAGGATTTTTGGGAGCAACTTTGTCCAGGTCATATTTGTCCGGGAACTTTTTGTCTTTAAAGTAGGCATGATTATAGCTGTATGCTCTTATCAGTGCTCCCTCAGGTGATGCCTTAACAGCATCCTCTATTTTTTTCAATATCTGTTCTTTGTTAAGGAATCTCAGGCTCAACCTGTCCGATATCAGATCTGAACCACCTTCGAAATGGAGATGGGCATCATGAAGTCCGGGTATTACAGTCTTCCCCTGAAGATCTATAACTTTAGAATTTTTATCACGGAATTTTAATGAGCCTGCATCATCACCGGTAAATTGTATTTTATTTCCTACAATTACAATCGAGGATGTTACCGGGTTCCTGCTGTCCATTGTAAGAATCTTCCCGTTCACAAGGATAAGATCCGCCGCAGGAAATGACTTCGAGGATCCCTGAAATGAAATTACAATTATCAATAAAACAAAGGTTAGATTTTTCAAATTTATCTCCTGATCTATTATTATCTCTGTATTCAAAAACCTTGTCAAAAAAATGCTGTTTCCCCCCAAGGGGGACGGTGCTTGACATTTTGACATTTTTATAATATTGAATAATCATGAGAAGAGCAAGAATAACATTTCGGGGAGCATATCACCATGTTATGAACAGGGGATATGAGGGGAAACCGATCTTTAAAGATATAAAAGATAAAGATAATTTTCTTACTTTTTTAAAAACATATTCTGAAAAATTAAATATAAGAATATTTTCCTACTGCATAATGACTAACCATTATCATTTGATCCTGGAAAACAGTTCGGGAAGGATGTCTGATTTTTTGCGTCAATTGAACGGGAATTTCGGAAGTTCATACAGAGCAGAACATGGTGGAAAGGGGTATGTGTTTCAGGGGCGAGCTATATCTACATTAATTCAGGATGATTCATATCTCCTTTCATCAATAGCTTATGGATTAAACAATCCTGTTCGTGCAGGACTGGTGAAAAACTTTCTTAAATATGAATGGTCAAGTGGATCTAATTATTTTAATAAAAATGAAACTCCGGATATTGTTGACATATCATATGTTGAAGATCTTTTCGGGAGTCAAAGCAACTTAATCGATATGGTAAACAAGT
>JAGLQR010000022.1 GCA_023136725.1 Candidatus Aminicenantota bacterium | reverse complement strand
TGAAGTTATCCTATTCCTTTAAACTATTCAAAAAAAATGCTTCTCTCGGACTATCTTTTTTCAATATTCTTGATTTCGGAAGTGAAATTTCCGAATATGTTTTTTCGGGAGGAGAAAGGTACTCACTCGAACTCCAAATACCAAAAAGTATCAGGTTGAATCTTTCATTCGAACTTTGATTTGAGTACTCTTCTATGCTAAAATCTTCTTATAGAGAAGAATTTGAATTTAACAATATTTAATATAAAACAAACAAGAATAATAGAGGTAATATGTTCGGATCAATAGGTTTTCCCGAGATCGTTATGATAATGCTGGTCGTATTAATGTTATTCGGCCCTAAAAAATTACCTGAGATAGCCAAACTTCTCGGGAACACACTCAGAGAGTTTAAACGGACAATTAATGATGCTAAATCGACTATACAGGAAGAAATTGATAAAGCTGATATAGGTGAAGATCTTAAGTCCATTAAGAATGATATCAATGAGGTAACAAATCTTGAAAAAAGTTTAAAGAACTCAATCAAAGAGGAATTCAAAAAATTTGATATTACTGAAGATATAGAAAAAACTAAAAAAGAGATTGAGAAAGCAGTGGAGGATGATAATGACAGCAAAATTCAGTGATATGTCATTTTTCGATCACCTCGGCGAGTTAAGGAAAAGAATTCTTTACTCCTTTGCCTTTATTCTGATATTCTTTCTTGTTTCATGGACATTTGTTGACAAGCTTTATCATTGGTTTTCGATCCCTGTACTCCAATTTCTTCCTGCGGGTGAAAAGCTTGCATTTACCTCTCTGACAGAACCATTCATGATGTACATCAAAATTGCATTTATTTCCGGTGCATTCATTTCCTCTCCGTTTATTTTTTATCAATTATGGGCATTTATTACTCCCGGCCTTTACAAAAATGAAAAGAAGATGGTAATACCTTTCGTTTTTTTTACAACCTTTTTTTTCATTCTGGGAGGAGCTTTCGGGTATTATGCCATTTTCCCGTGGGCCTGCAGGTTCTTTCTTGAAGTAGGATCAGATTTTAATGCAATAATCACAATAAATGAATATTTCTCACTTGCTTTCCGTGTATTACTTGGTATTTCATTAATATTCGAATTGCCCGTATTATCATTTTTGCTGGCAAAAATGGGAATAATCACCTCGAAATTCCTGATAAAACATTTCAAGTATGCAATAGTGCTTATATTTGTAATTGCTGCAGTGATCACACCCACACCTGACATCATAACTCAATCCATGTTTGCGATCCCGATGATGCTGCTGTATTTATTGAGTGTATTAATTGTAAAGATTGTCGGACCAAAAGAGGAAAAAGAGAAGATAAAAAAAAAGGCTGACAAAGCCTGAAAACAATCAGGATAAGCCAGCCTTTTTAGTTCTTATATAATTATCAGGTAAAGATTATTTGACCACCGGCAGCTTTCTCATAGAATTCACCGATAGTAATTATTGAATCCATATCATCATACATATCTTCTCTTTTTAGTTTGAACATATCTACGGCGAGTTTACATCCGTAAATTTTCCCGCCTGCAGCATTGATCATATCAAGAAATTCCTCAACAGGAGGGATATCCAGATCATCCATTCCCTTTCTCATCATTGCTGAGACACCTGCTTCAACTCCCGGAAGGACACCGAGAATAGTAGGGAAGGGGAGTCCGCCCGGCATTGCCATTGCAGGATTACCAACTGTAGCAGTATGAAGTTTGTTCATCTTCTTTTTCGTTATTGCATCAAGGCCGAAGAATGTGAAGAACAAATTTGCCTCGATCCCTTCCATTCTTGCTCCATTAGTCATAACAAGCGCAGCATAAACATCTTCAAGGCTGCCTTTCGCACATATAACGGATACTTTCTTTATTTTATCTTTTGATTCTGCCATGATTTCTCCTGATCAAACACAGCCGGATGGCTTGGGAACACCTGATATCAGAGTTGCTTTCTTTAATGGGCCATCGGGGAACAGGCTGTAAAACTCTTTAATATCCACAACACCTGATTTCCCGATTTTTCTTATTGAAAGGGCAGCTCCATTCTGAACTTCCTTCTGAATGTATTCGATAACTTCCCAATGTTTCGGAGTAAGCTCCCCGATACCATTCTCCTTTGCTAATGCTGTTGCAATCTCTTTACTCCAATCTTCGAATTTAGACATATAACCACTGTCATCAACATCGATTGTGACACCGGCAATTTCTTTTTGTGACATTAAAATTCTCCTTATTAGTTATTTTGTATATTGTTTAGAGGCTATTTTTGCAAGATCAAGCATTACATCAGCCCCTCTCAATACTTCCTTGCTTCTCAATTTTCTGAAAATGCTGAACAACGATACTTTCCTCTTTTTTTCAAAATCATAGTTTTCAATTTCTTCAAGTATCTTTTCGATTTTTGCCAGATTTTCAGGTTTTGTGAATCTTTTTACAGTTCTCATTGCTAGAACCATTGAATTTCCAAAATTCGTTACATCTTCAGGATCAAAATTTTCACTTAAAGTCTCAACGATTCCTAAAGATCTTCTTAGCGATTCAAGGATCCCCTTTTGTTCAAGCTCATGTAATTTTGAAATAAAATCATCAACGATCTCGTGTGCTAAAGGGCCGATATCCTCTGTGAATTCTACAAAACTCTGTAATTGATCAAGTATTTTTGAAAAATTATTAATATTTCTAAAAGATTTTTTGATCATGCACATGAAATCCTGACTTCTAAAATGAAAATCCACTTCTGACATGAAATTAACAACTTCGTCAAAAGCATCTTTTGCGAACAGTGACATATCTTCTTTGAAATCATCTACTGCTCTCAGCCGCTTGGTAAGACTCATTACCTGATCGGTAAGAAAGTCTATTTTCTCATTTAATTGTTTGATATCTTCATTCATCAGACATTCCTATACTTTCCACTTTCCCTTAAGGCTCATCTGAGCTTCAAGCGGTGGTTCTCCTCCTCTCATGAGAATGTTCCAATAGATCCATCTGAATGTCATTTTCCCCCAATGGTTCATTTTAGTTTCCTGTAAAAGTGAGAACGGCCCGAAACCCGGAATAGGGAATTTCCCCGGTAGAGGTTCTGTATCATAGTTGAAATCAATTAAAATTCCTTTTCCGAAACCTGATTCTATATAACAATTTGCATGACCGTCAAATTCCGGCATCATTTCCATGTCATCCATTCTTCTGATAAGGTTCTTGATAAGGATTTCTGCTTCAAAATGAGCAACTGAGCCAGCTTTGGAACTTTGCAGGTTTGTAGCATCCCCTGCAATAAAAACATTATCTTTTATCTTAGATACCAAAGTGTGCTTTTCAGTTGGAATGAAGTTCAAATCATCTCCTAAACCTGATTTCCCTATTACATCAGCACCCATGTTAGTTGGAATTGAAACAAGTAGATCATAGTCAAGTTCTTTTCCTTCATATGAACTGATGATCTTCTTCTCTGAATCAACAGAGGAAACATTGAAATCCGGTACTATTTTAATATTTTTTCTTTCAACTATCTCTCCCAGATATTTTGAAGCTATCGGTTTTGTAAATGCACCGGATAGGGGAGTTACATACTCAATTTCAACTTTGTCCCTGATTCCCTGCTCAGTAAACCACCAGTCGGCAAGAAAAACAAATTCAAGGGGAGCAACAGGACATTTGATCGGCATCTCGGCAATATTGACAACCATCTTCCCGCCTTTCCAATATCTGAGGAAATGTGCAAGATCAACGGCACCTTCTGGAGTATAAAAATCAAATATTGTTTTTTTCCATCCCGGGCCGGTCAAACCATCTACTTCTTCAGGAGCAATTTTAGACCCTGTGGCTATGATCAAAAAGTCATAATTAACTTTTTTCTTATCTTCCAGAATAATCTGGTTCTTTTCAACATCTATCAAGTCGATCTTAGTCTGAATAAAATCAACATTATTAGGCAGATAATCCCTTCTTGGTTTATAAACCATATTTTTTGAATAAATTCCGAAAGGAATAAAAAGAAAACCGGGCTGGTAATAATGTATACTGGAATGATCAATTATAGTGATAGAGATCTCATCTTCAGGTATCATCTTTACCAGTTTGTTGACGATCATCGTTCCGGCCGAACCTGCACCGAGAATTACAATTTTTTTCATTAAGTCACCTCTTATAATTTATATATAAATCTTTTTAGATCATCACAGGAAATAAGTCCTCTATAAACTTCACAATCACGACAGTCAGGATAAGGATGCTTGCATTTTTCTTTTGTACTCCAGCATGGTGATTTCCTTGATGTGTAGGATTTACATTCTTCGTAATCATTATCACAGCAGCTTCTGATCTTCCAGCATGGAATAAGTGACATTAACTGGCGAATTCCTTCAAAGTTCAATCCCTGTTCCTGGATCATTTTCTTTATGCATCTGACCTTATCCAGTTCCATTTCCGAGTATATTCTTCTTCCTGTTTTTGTTTTATGAGAAAGGATAAGCCCTTCAGTCTCATATTGTCTTAAAGTGTGTACAGAAACTCCAAGGCGATCTGAAGCAATTCCGATTGTATAGATAGGCTCGTAATAATTAATTTCTACTTTCAAATTTTTTATTTTTTTAATTTCCATATTATACAGAGTAGCTTATCTATATTGTTTAATATAGTTTATAGTTTATAATTAAATCTGTCAAGTTAAATTTAAAATTATATTTTTTTTGCTAAATATTTTTATAATTTCTTTTTAACTATATTTCCGGCAATTAGTAATTTGGCTGTTGTTCTGCTATAATAAAGCAATATTATTAAGGAGAGTAAGATGGTATTATATACATACAAATTAGTTTTTATTGCATTATTCACTTATATCGGCTATTCATATCCACCATTTCCCGGAACAACACCAGAGATTGGAGCTGCTATCGGGGCAGGTTTAGCATTGGCATTGATGCTTATCGCGATCAGAGTAAAGAATACAGAGTTTAAGTATCTCTGGGGCGTAACAATTGGAGTTCTTGGAGGAGCGCTTGTAGGATTTGTCCTGCTTGAGGTCTTTAAACTGATCACACTTTCATTTTCAGCATTTGTGTTTTTTAAATCACTCTTTTTGATCGGCTTCCCGATAACAGGTTTTTTCATTGGAGTACATAAGCCCAATCTTTTTTCTCCTTTGAACATTAAGGAATTCTTCAGGGGAGGGAGTGCATTTACCGATTCTTTCCTTCTTGATACCAGTGCGATCATTGACGGGAGAATAATTCAAATAATCGAATCGGGTTTTATTCAGGGTGAGATCATTATCACTCATTTTGTTCTTGCCGAGCTTCAGGCAATTGCAGATTCCAGTGATCCGAATAAAAAAGTAAGAGGGAAAAGGGGTGTTGATGTTATTGAAAAATTAAGGAATAACACTCAAATAAGTGTTACGATCTTAAATAAAGTTGTATCCCGTGCTAAAGAAGTTGATCAAAAACTTATACTTCTTTCAAAGGATCAAAACTTTAAACTTATAACAAATGATATAAACCTGAGTAAAATTGCCAAACTCCAGGATGTAACAATCCTTAATATTAATGAGTTGGCATTTGCTCTGAAACCGATAGTATTCCCGGGTGAACATTTGAAAGTTCATATTGCAAAAGATGGTAAGGAAAAGAGGCAGGGCATTGGATATCTTGAAGATGGAACAATGATAGTTGTTGATGATGCAAAATCTGATATCGGACTTGAAAAAACAATAGAAGTTACCTCTGTGCTCCAGACAACCTCAGGTAAAATGATCTTTGGAAAAAAGATCAACTAACTTTATTGTAAAAAAATAGAAATGTTAAAGATTAGATCCGGGATAGGATATGACATTCATCGTCTAAAGAAGGGAAAAGGCCTATATATCGGCGGTATTAAGGTTTCAGATGACCTGGAGTTCATTGCCCATTCGGATGGAGATGTCCTTATCCATGCACTTTCAGATTCATTACTCGGAGCAATAGGGGAGAGTGATATTGGTGAATTATTCCCCGATACGGATCCGAGATTCAAGGGAAAAGAAAGCAGGTATTTTCTTGAAGCTGTCATGGATATTTACAAAAAAAGAAATATTGAGATCATGAATATTGATTCTGTTATTATAGCTGAATTACCTAAAATATCTCCATTTAAATCTGAGATAAGAAAAAATATTTCATCAATTCTCGGTGTTGAGACAGACAGATTTAATATAAAATCAAAAACCAAAGAGAAGGTTGATGCTGTTGGAAGCGGAGATGCGATCGAGTGTTATTGTGTTTCCATGATCAGGATCTCCTGAATTTCAGGTAAAATAAGATGAGTGAATTTCCAATTATAACGATAGCAGGTGTTCCCAATACCGGCAAGTCTACACTTTTCAACAGGATAATAGGAAAAAGGAGAGCCCTGATACATTCCGACCCCGGGATGACCAGAGACATATTCAGTGAAAGGTTCAACATTGATGAAAAAACTTTCACACTGCAGGATTCAGGTGGATTTTTCCCTGTAAAGGATATAATATCGACTGAGATAAATAAACGGATTTTCAGAGAAGTTGAAAGATCACATCTTATTATCTATCTGTTTGACGGAAGAAGAGAAATTCTGGGATATGAAAAAGATCTTTTCCTGGAGATCAGAAAGATCAATAAGAATATAATTCCGGTTATTAATAAAGTTGATAATCAAAGCAAATTTTTACTCCCTACATCATACTACAGCTTGAAAACAGATTTCACATATATATCTGCGGAACATAATATCGGAGTCGGTGATCTGCTGGAATCCATTGGCATTTTCTTTAAAGATCATCCGGTATCAACTAAAAAAAGCACTCTTCCAATAATGAGAATAAGTATAATGGGAAAACCTAATGTTGGAAAATCTTCGATCATAAATCACATTCTTAATGATGAAATGGCTATTGTATCTCCAATCCCCGGAACAACCCGTGATTCAGTGAATTTTGAAATAAAGCGTAAAGGTAAAAAATTTATAATTGTTGACAATGCAGGAATAAGAAAACTGCAAAAAGTCAAAGAAAGTACTGAAAGTGCTGCTGTCATAAGAGCAGAGCGTGACCTTATCAATGCGGATATTGTCATTTTTGTTGTTGATGTTTCCAAGAAGCTCGATCAAAATGACCTGCTGATTGCAAAGAAGGTAATCAAATCTGCAAAACCTGTAATTGTAGCCTGCAACAAGTGGGATCTTGTTGAAGATAAAAGTAAACTTGACAAACTATTGGGTCAATTGAAAAGAACTCTCAATTCATTTTATTTCGCGAAATTCATAATTGTTTCAGCAAAAACAGGAAAAAGTATTTTTGATCTGATCGACATTTCATCTGATATCAATGAATTTACAAATAACAGGATGTCTACAAAGAAAATTAATGAAATTTTTCAATCAGCATTGTCTGAAAAAAAATTCTATACTGAAAGCGGGAAGGGATTCAACCCCAAATTCGTCTCAATTGAATCCTACAGGCCTTTCTTCCTGAAGATACGATCTAACTCAGGAAGGCTTAAGTCCGCTGATGAGACGTTTTTAAAGAAGAAGCTCAGTCTGAAAATAGAAAATCCCGGAATACCGCTTTTCTTTAAAATTATTTCAAAAGATTAATGAATCGCGGAAAAATAATTGACCTGATAATTATGGACATGGATGGGACCATCTTTACCAGTAATGTTGATTGGAGATCTGTCAAGAAGAAATTAAATGTTCATAACTCAAGTATACTTGAAAAAATTTATAGCAGCGGAGTTGTAGATATAGATGGACTTAGGTACCTTGAGGATATCGAAGAAAAAAATACTTTAGAAGCAAAAACAATAGATGGTTCGCTGGAATTCGTAAATGAGATCAGGAAAAGAGGCATAAAGGTCTCACTTGTGACTAATAATTCCAGAAAAAACACAAACTACCTTATAAACAAGTTTAATTTATCTTTTGATATGATCATTACACGAGATGAAAAGATGTGGAAACCATCTCCTTCTGCATTTAAATTTTTAATGAAAAAATTTGAAGTTGAGCCTGAAAACACAATATCAATAGGGGATAGCGACCTTGATATCACTGCTTCTGTCAGATCGAATATATCAGATATTTTCATAATTAAGGACTCCAATATCACAGGCAATTACACTGAAAACATTAATTATTTCAAAGACTTTCATGATCTTTCTAATATGATATTTAATTCCTGATCAAATCTTATGTCGACATGTCGACATAGTTCTTGACAAATCAAAATTTATTATTTAGTATCTTACTCCTAAAGGAGTTTAAAGTGATAATAACAATCGCAAATCAGAAAGGGGGCGTGGGTAAAACCACAACTTCAATTAATTTATCAGCCGCATTGGCATTTCTGGGATACAAGACATTATTGATAGATCTTGATCCACAGGCAAATTCAACAGTTACTTTCCTCGATCCGGACAGCATCGAAAATTCTGCCTACGATCTGCTTGAGAATAGTGAGCTTGGCTTTGAAGAAGTTGTCAGATCAACATCGGTAATAAACCTGTCAATAATTCCTGCAGATATTTCCATGGCAAAGCTTGAGGTAAAGCTGATAGGTGAAATAGACAGCCATTTCAGGCTTAAAGACAGGCTCGATACTTTCAAGTTCAAATATGATTTCATCATAATAGATACACCTCCCACATTGGGTTTGATAACAATCAACTCTTTCGTTGCAGCTTCACATCTTCTTATACCGATCCAGAGCTCTTATTTTGCGCTTGAGGGGACCGATGACCTGCTGGAAACCTTTGAAAAAGTAAGGATAAGGAGCAACCCGAACCTTTCATTACTAGGAGTTCTCATAACTATGCATGACAAAAGGGTGGTTATTGCAAAGGACAGTGAAAAGCATATTAAAAAATTGTTTGGAGACAAGGTGTTTAAAACTACAATATCAAGGAGCGTAAGGCTTGAAGAGAGTCCTGCTTATAAAGAATCGATCTTCACTTTTGCTCCAAATTCAAAAGGTGCAGCGCAATATAAAAAACTGGCTGAGGAGATAGTTGAAAATGGCTAAAAAAGTAGGATTGCCTGACTTCGTCAAGTCAAGGCATGACAGTCATTTTGTTGAGGAGATATCCTCCAGGACAAGAACTTCAATTATCAGAAAAATACCTGTTGAAAAAATAGTACCGAACCTTATGCAGCCCCGTAAGGATTTCGGTAACATTGATGAACTCGCAAGATCAATAGGGGAGAAGGGCATTCTTGAACCTATATTGGTAAGGGCAAAGGATGGAAAGTTTGAGATCATAGCTGGAGAGAGACGCTTCAGAGCCGCTAAAATAGCTGGATTAAGGGAAATGCCATGCATTGAATTTGAGATTCCCGACAATGAAGCCTTGGAGCTTTCTATAATAGAAAACATACAAAGGAAAGATCTGAATGTTTATGAGCAGGCTTATTCGCTTAAATCACTTTCTGATATATACGGATATACTCATGAGGAAATAGCAAAGAAACTGGGGAAATCAAGAGTCACAATTACAGAGCTCTTACGAATAACCGATCTCCCGCCGGATATAATTCAAAAATGCCAACTATTAAAAATTGAGTCTAAAACATTTCTCCTGGAATTAGCTAAGGTTGAAGACAAAAGCGAAATGTTTGAAATACTAGAAAAATATATGAAAAAACCATTCTCAAGAGATGAAATTAAAGAGAGAAGGAAAACGGCAAAACTTCCTACACAAAAAACAAAACCCGGTGAGTTTAAATTTAAGTTCACATCGCCGGACAAAAGGGTAAAACTAAACTTTAATATAAAAGCTGATGACAGCAGTGACGACAAAAAGGATATATTGATAGCAGTTCTAAACGGCCTTATTGAAGAGATAAGAAAAGGTAATATTGAAGATTTATGATAAAAAACTATCGCAAGTTTACATAATATATCTTATCCGAACCAGTATATGCATGCTCACCACGCTTACTTTAAACAAGTTTAATGCTTTACCTTGCTTGCCTGGATTTGGTCAGTAGTCTGTTTGGAAGAGTTATGATTGATTTAAGAAGATCAAATACTGCTCCTACAGCAAATCCGAATATCCGGAATGGTAATAACAGCAGCCATATGATCGGATACAATATCAATGCAAGCAAGGCTAACGGCCAACTGAAATAAAATAATAATATCCATAATAAAAATCCTTTCATTTTTGACACCTCATCTGGTTATACTTAATAAAAGTGATTTTTGTTTTTAATTAGTTGAATCCCCTATCGAATCTAATATTTTATTTTGTATCAAAAATCTCCCGTACTTTTTTTGAAAGCTCTTTGCTGGAATAAGGTTTGGGAATGAAATTTATCTCTTCATGTAAAACACGGTTAACAGAAACAATATTATCGTCAGGATAACCTGAACAATAAAGAACCTTTAATTCAGGGAAAATAGCTTTCATTCTTTCTGACAATTCAATACCACCTATCTCAGGCATAACTACATCAGTGATAAGCATATCAATTTTTACATTTTTAGATTTAATAAGATCGAGGGCATTCCTGCCGTTCGAAGCTGACATTACTGTATATCCATACGCACTTAGCAATTTTTCAGTGGTTTTTCTAACACTATCATCATCTTCAGCGAATAGTATTGTTTCAGTTCCTCCTATGATCTTTTCTTCTTCAACTTCCTCCTTAAACTTTGTTTTGCCTGTAAATGCAGGCCAATATACTTTGATCGTTGTTCCTTCATCGGGTTCACTGTAAACACTGATTGAGCCGTTATTTTGTTTAATAATACCGTAAACAATTGATAAGCCTAGCCCTGTCCCTTTGCCGGGAGCTTTTGTTGTAAAATAAGGTTCAAAAATTCTATTACAAATCTCTTTATTCATGCCTATACCGGTATCTGTTACTGAAATAAAAACATTCTGTCCGATAGTGGCACCAATATGCCGGGAGATATCTTCCTCTTCAAGAAAAATATCTGCCGTTTCTATGGTAATAGCTTTAATTCTCTTTTGTTTCTTTGACTTTTGAATAGCATCCTTTGCATTAATAACCAGGTTAATCAGTATCTGTTCAATTTGTGTTGGATCGGCTTTTATCGGGTAAATATTTTTATGTAAATTCAATTCTATTTTTATATCCTCACTAATTACTCTGTGAAGTGTTTGGGTCAGGTTTAAAATTGTATTGTTAACATCAATTACTTCAGGCCTTATTACCTGTTTTCTACTGAAAGTCAGGATATTAGAAATAAGCTTACCGGCATTATGTCCGCTGAACATTACCTGTTCCAGATTATTCCGGACTTTTTCATCCATATTTGAACTCTCAAGTGCAAGTTCGGTATTCCCAAGCATTACAGTAAGAATATTGTTAAAGTCATGCGCTATGCCCGCTGCCAATTGGCCAATTCCATCCAGTTTTTGAATCTGACGCAATTCCTCTTCACTCTCCCTTAAAGCCTCCCCTATCTGCCTTCGCTCAGTAATGTCCTCTGTAATACAAATAATACCGTCTTTTCCATCCGGTAGAGTAATCTTTTTTTCAGTCAGGTTTAAATAACAGGTTGTCCCGTCTTTTTTAATACTTTTCTCTTCATGTCTTAATATTTTACCTGAAAGAAGATCTTTAATGTTTTTCCCTACTTCATTAACGGCATCAGGATGTGCAAGCATGTGGACATTTTTCCCAATGATCTCCTCCCGTTTATAACCCAGGGATTCAGAAAAAGCACTATTTGCATCAATAATATTACCATCTCCATCTTCAAGGAGTATTCCATTTGGTGACAATTCAAAAAGAGTACGATATTTCTCCTCCTTTCTCCGAAGAACCTTTTCGATATGTTTACGTTCGGTAATGTCGGTGTGCACACCTACTAGATTGGTTATCTTTCCATTGTCATCTTTTGTAGAGTATGCACGTAAAAGAATATCTCGTATCTCATTGTTTGCCCCACACATCTGAATCTCACCTGTCCATCTTGTTCCTGCTTTGATTGTTCGAAATACTTCAATACCAACAGATTTATCAATATACACTGAGGACGGATCGATACCGACTTCACCAAACATATGATTGAAAGCCTCATTCTGGTAATAGTGTCTGCCTTCGGAGGTCGCCATCCCAATCGCATCAGTTGATGCTTCCAGTGCACTTTTGAATAGCTTGATCTCTCTTTCCTGCAAAAACTCCTTTGTCAGATTTGGTTTTGAAGTCTTTAGCTCATTAACTGATTGCCTGAGTTTTTCCAATTCGAGAATAAGTTGCTCTTTTGTTTTATTGTGATCGTTCAAAGTTAAGTCCTTAACCCTGTAAATTACCGTAAAGAATAATACAGCAGCAAAAATATTTATTCAAATTCATCAAATTATTTCATTCATTTATTGATTCTGTAATCACCTCCTGGTTAACCGGATCTATTATCAGCATTTAGAAGTATTATCAATTTTAAAATGCTAAAATTAATACTTATGAGAATAGACAGGCTTTTATCGATAACAATTCTGATGCTTAATAAAGATCGTGTAACTGCACGAGAATTGTCAGATAAGTTTGAAGTTTCAATCAGAACGATCTACAGGGATCTGGATGCACTTTTGCTTGCCGGCATACCGGTAATGTCTTACCAGGGAAATGAAGGCGGATACGGGCTTATAGATAACTATAAAATTGACAGACAAATATTATCAATAAATGAAATGCTTTCAATATTAACTTCTCTACAGAGTGTAAATACATCTCTTGAAGACAAACAATACGACTCTGCTATAGAAAAAATAAAGAGCCTGGTACCTGAAGATAGAAAAAAAGATATCAACAATCATATGGA
>JAGLQR010000219.1 GCA_023136725.1 Candidatus Aminicenantota bacterium | reverse complement strand
CCTGTTTTCTGAGCTGTTATTTTTGCCCTTAGCGGCCTTCCAAGCAAATAGAAATCACCGAATATATCGAGGATCTTATGTCTCGCCATCTCATTATCAAATCGTAATTCGGTGTTTAGTACCTTTCCGTTATCAATTAGGATGAAATTATTGAGACGCCCCCCTTCTACCAGCCCGAGTTCAGACAGTTTATTGAACTCATTTACAAATCCGTATGTTCTTGCCGGTGCTATATCATTTTCAAAATCATCCGGAGAGTTCAATACTATCTCATAGCTCCGTTTCCCAAGGGGTTCAGGATAAACAGTTGTATATTTTACTGTAAAAACATCTGCCGGCTCCACTTTGATGAATTTCCCGTCCTCACTTTCATCTCCGATAACGATCGGTTCCTTTATAACAATTTCCGGAATAAAATCATCTTGTTCAACGATCCCGGAATCTTTAATAAACTTACAGAATTTTGTTGCAGACCCATCATCGATCGGGACCTCCTTGGTGATCTTAATTGACAGGTTTGTGATCCCGAATGCGTGAAGTACTGCCATAATATGTTCTATCGTTTTGGCCTCCAGGCCATCTTTCATGATTGATGTTGCGTAATTTGTTCTGTCAATGAATTCAATTCTGGCAGGAATATATCCGGAGGAGGATATATTTTCGAATCTGATCCCTTTGCCGGCCGGAAGCGGGCTGATCGACATCCCGGTTTTTTCGCCGGAATGGAGCCCTATTCCGTAAAATATGTTACTCCGTTCAACTGTTTTTTGTTTTTTAAGATACTCGGGGTTGTCAATCTCAAACTTTATCTGGCCTGTATTCTCTCTTTTGAGTTCTTTTGTTTCCTCAAGATCATCTGTATTCTGGCTGATTATTGTTTTCAGCCTTTTATTCTCATCCAGTACTTTTTTGTAGGCCAATCCTTTTTTTACAGACAAGAGTACTTTTTCAAGGCTTAAAGGTTTCTCCAGGAAATCATAAGCACCCTCTTTGACGGCCTGAACCGCGGTAGTAATGTTACCGTGGCCGGAGATCATTACAATTACCTGAAACTTGTCTGCATTCATTATCTTTCTCATTGTTTCCAGGCCGTCGATTCCCGGGAGCCATATGTCGAGGAAAATAATATCCGGTCTCAGGTTGAGGAATTTTTCATATCCTTCCTCTCCGGTAGATGCAAAATAAACTTTGAACCCTTCATCTTCCAGGATGGATGCAAGTGACACCTGAATGTTTTTTTCGTCATCTATTATTAAGATCTTATCCATTTTCTATTTTCTCCTTTTCTTCATCCTTCCTGTACCCCTTACACTACGTTTGCAGCTGGAAAAATTATAATTAGATAAAGAGTGATTGTCAATTTCAGGTGTATGGAATTTATTGATTTTTTAAAGGAGGTCTGATATAATTTTTCAACCTATGGATAAGATATTCGATCTCATTAAACAATATCCACTACTGAAATTCGGACTCATATTAGTAGGAGTTTCTCTGATATTCAAAATAGTATATGAGGGATTAAAGGTTTCTCAGGTTTTAAATATTCAGGATAAATCCCTGATTGATACATTTTATTCCATATTTTTTAAAAAATCCTATATTACTTCACAGGCAAAAAAAGCAATTAAACAGGGCAATTTCCTTAAGGCAGGAAAAATATACGAAGATATCGGTGACTTTAAAAAAGCTGTCAAAACTTATGAAGAGGGAAATCAAATTAACGAGATTGGTGAACTCTACGAGAAGCTTAATAAAGAGAGTCTTGCAATTGAAATATATAAAAAGACGGGAAATTTTGACAGCCTTGTTAAGCTCTATACAAAAAGGAAGAACATAGATGCGGCAGGGATACTGCTTGAGAATAACAGCAGGCATCAGGAAGCTGCGGAGTTGTATTACAATCATGGCAAATATGAAAAAGCTGCTCAGATTTATGAGAAAAGGGGATTCTACAAAAAAGCCGGAATAATATATGAAAAATCCGGCAATAAAAAGAAAGCTGCTCTCTGTTTTGAAAAATGGTTCGAATCGACCTCAGGTTCCTCAATCGGAGTTAAAGGGGCAGCCGAACTGGATGATGATCTTGTCAAAGCTTCAAACATGTGGGCTGAAGTTGGTGAAACAGAGAGGGCATATAACCTTTTATTTAAGAACAATAGGTTTGAGAAAGCTGCTGAACTTGCCGTCAAGCTTGAGAAATTCGAAGAAGCGGCTAATTTGTTCGAAAAAGCTCAATTACCTCTGATGGCTGCTCCATTATATGAAAAGATCGGAAATCCGAAAACAGCTTTTCAATTAAGGGGTGAGGATGCATTTGCAAGGGGAAATACTACGGATGCAGCGGAATGGTTTCTAAAGGGAGACGATTTTATAAGAGCTGCTGAATTGTTTGAATGGAACAAATTATTCGACAAGGCGGCCCATTGCTATTTTATGAATCAGAACTATCTTGCTGCGGCAGATAATTATCTTAAAACAGCAAATGAGGAAGAAGCAGCAAAGATGTTCGAGCTCGGCAGGGACTGGAAAACTGCGGCGGACCTCTCATTCAAATATAAAAAATATCAGAAGGCAGGTGAATTGTTTGAAAAGTCCGGAGATTTTTATAATGCCGGCATCTCTTTCCAGAAAGTAGATGATGAGAAGAGAGCATTGGCGAATTTTCAAAAAGTTCAGATGGATGCTGCCGGTTTTGAAAAAGCCGTTATTCAGATGGCTGCTATCTTCCTGAATAACAACAAGCCTCAGCTGGTTGTTGAAAAGATCGGGAAATTGTTGATGAACCAGTCTATCAACAAAAATAATCTTGAATGGTATTTTCTCCTTGGTCAGGCAGAGGAGAATCTCGGTAACTTTAAAAAAGCATATGAAATTTATCAGGGAATATTGACAGAGGATTATTCCTTCAAGGATATTCATCAGAAGATAAAAGAAGTTGAAACCCTGATCAAGAAATATAAAGAAATTGACCTTGTTTCAGATAACTCTCAGGGAAGGTATAAGATCGTCAGAAAAGTAGGTGAGGGCGGAATGGGAGTCGTTTTCAAGGCAGAGGATACGGTTCTACAGAGGATAGTTGCCCTTAAGATCCTGAATAAAAGCCTGGTCAAAGACAAGGTTAATCTTGAAAGATTCTTTACTGAAGCAAGATCCACAGCATCACTTTCCCACTCAAATATCGTAACTGTCTACGATGTCGGACAGATAAATGATGATTATTTCATATCAATGGAATTTATTGAGGGTGAGAATTTCATGACGATACTCAGAAGAAAGAACAAGTTCACGATCCCCCAGATCCTTTTTGTTGCTATAAAACTATTAAAAGCTCTCGATTATTCACATAGAAAGGGGATAATTCACAGAGATATCAAGCCCCATAATATTATGATAACCAAGCAGAAGGAGATAAAGATCATGGACTTCGGCCTGGCAATTATCAGGGGTGAACAAAAAAAAGGTGAGACCGGTGTTGTAACCGGGACACCTTATTATATGTCTCCGGAACAGATTCAGGGTATTAATGCAGATCACAGAACGGATATTTATTCTACCGGTGCAACTCTCTTTCATCTGATCTCAGGCCGTGTACCATTCAAAGGTGAGAATGTTTTCTATCAGCATCTTTTCGAACCTCTCCCGTCTTTAAAAAGCATTGTGCCGGATATACCGGACAAACTGGTCTATATCATAGAAAAGACTATGATGAAAAAAAGGGAAGAAAGATATCAGAGTGCCCAGGAAATACTGAACGATATAAAAT
>JAGLQR010000218.1 GCA_023136725.1 Candidatus Aminicenantota bacterium | reverse complement strand
TAAAGAATCTCAAAAACAACCGTTGAAAATGTGATAAAAAATATAGTTAATAATATATTGCCTTTTTTCATAGAATTCCCTCTCAGGTTTTAGAAACCGGAATCAGTAATTATACGATAAGAGGCCTCTCCTGGCAAATTTTATTGTCAGGAATGTTTTTTGAGCTGGATCTTAATCTGGCGTTTCAGGAAACTGAATATAGAATCTCTTTTTCCCAGGAATTTAATGTTTTTATTATCAGATCTCAGGATCTTTTTAATTGATTCCAGAGGTTTTTTCGGATCAAAATTACCCTTGAGCATGAAAAAATAAGATCCTGCTTTTTCTGCTTCACCACCAAGTGGCAGAGGATCAGATCCGTTTATTATCGGGATGCCCAGTTTTTCACTCTCTCTGTAAATCAGAGGCTTAAGCCAGATTGAAGGCCTTGCACTATTGTCTCCGATGAGGAGTAGAGGATAATCGAGTGTGTTGATGATCTTCTTAACCAATTTCCCCCTGCCGAAGAGCCACTTACCAACTCCCCAGGCAAGTATTGCCAATTCTTCTCTCTCCCTGAGTTGATCAAGGACTTCAGCAGCTGGAAGGCCGTCCCTGATCTTAGGTCCGGGCCCGACCGAAAGTATCTCAATATTCTCTTTAGTTATGATCTGTCTTCCCCTGATAATGTAGAAAAGTTCACTACCGTTCTGCATCAATAGAATCGATCCTTCTTCACCCGTTTTTTCTGAGTGGACATCTATATTCTTAAGCGTGAGCGAGTTGTCTGCTATTCTGGTGAAGAAGTCGTTCTCTTTTGCCTCGGTAAGAAAGATCATTCTTATTGAATCTGAGAATCCGTTTTCATCATGTTCAGCAAATTTTCTGAAGTTTCTGTCAATTGCTTCGATGAAAGAGTCGGGATCAAAATTATCATAAAGGTGAACATGTCCGTCTATGAAAATATTTTTTCTGTTATTATTTCTCATTTAAAGAAGTTCCTCCTTCTTATACCATTCAGCAGTTTTTTTCAATCCTTCTTCGAGAGGGACTTTCGGCGAATAGCCCAGTTCTTTCCTGGCTTTGGAAATATCGAAAGCCCTGTCCTTTGTAAAAAAATCAAGACGTCTTCTAAACAGAGGAGGCTCGATCCTCAACGGCCTGCAGATAATCTCGCACATCCATGAGGCAATGTATACCGGGAATAGCGGTATCCGGAATCCTGAAACTTTTTTTTCCAGAACTTTTCCGATAAGAGAAACAAGTTCATCAAGTGGGAGGTATTCATTCCCACCGAGTGTATATATTTCACCTGTGATATTTTTCTTCTCACCCGCAAGAATAATTCCGTCAACAAGGTCCTCAACGAATGTGAGATGATAGAGTGCTTTACCTTTACCGATCATTTTGAAATTGCCTCTGTAAATATGCTTGAATAATTTAAGAAAGCGGGTATCACCGGGGCCATAGATACCGACAGGCCTTACAACAACTCCACTTATTTTATCTTCGTTAAAATATTCAAGAGCTATTTTCTCCCCTTCCAGTTTTGATTCCTGGTAGTGGTCTCCGGGAGAGTAGGGGGCATCCTCTCTGGCAGGAGGGTTTTTAATCTCGCCCTGTACTCCGACCGTGCTGCAGTGAATGAATCTTTTGATCCCGTTTTTAACCGATTCATCCAGAAGAGCCCGGGTACCTTCCGCATTAACTTTTGTAAAAAGATCTTTTGAAACGCCCTCAACTCTATATAGTGCAGCAATATGGAAGACTATGTCAAAACCCTTCAGTTTACCTTTAAAGGATTCGGGATCTGCCAGGTCTCCTGTTATTTTTTTGACCCCCAGTTTTTCAAGATCATTTATTTCCTTACCATCTCTGACCAGTGCAGTGACATCATATTTTTGTTTTGCAAGAGCCCTGCACAGATAACTACCTGTGAATCCTGTTGCGCCTGTTACAAAAACTTTTTTCATGATCCGGCCTCCGATTTTAACAATTTTTCAGTTTCTATCTTCTCCTTTTTCCACCAGGCAGTCTCTTTTTTAAATAGTGTTTTCAGTTTATCAAGTGAATCAAGAGCTCTCTTCGGGTTTTCACCAAGGCTTGTCCTCCGGAGGACAAGATCTGAAAGATGGAGTACCGATTCATCTTCAACTATTTTTTTCAGTTTATTAACACTCTTTTCATTAACAATCTCATTATACTCAAGTGTAATATCTTCACTACCTTCAATTCCATTGAAGATCGAATCATATCCGGAAGGTGTTCTGTCCGGGAATATTTTTTTTATGGTTTTATCTGCAACCAGTCTTGATGTCGTGAATTTTACTCCCGATATACTATACAAGCCAGCCGGCCCTCCATGGGAGGAGTGATCAATAGTTGCCGGCCTTTTTGAAAGTTTCCCCGATTCTGAAGCCGGTAGGATACCTGCATAGATCTTTAATATATCCTTCTTCTTCAGATCAATTCCCGGTATTGCAGAGTTCATATCATCGATGAACTTATCGATCTCTTTCCCGGGAACTTTAACACAATTTTTTATATCATCCACTACAATCTCACCGGTTCCTACAAGTAACCGCCCTTTCCAGGGGTGGAAGAAATAAGTATGTCCACGGCCTCTCTTCGGGGTCAGGCCCATTGCGCAATCGGAAGGGGCTTTCCTGTCGAATAATATATTCCATAACATCAGGTTCTTTTTGAACAATTCAGGAAAGTCCTTGTCAAAATTTGCAGATAGTTCTCTGCTCCATGGACCTGCAGCATTTATTACAACTTCTCCGGAAAACTCAATTTCTTCCCCGGTTTCGGTGTCGATGCATTTCACCCCTTTAACCTTGTTGTTTTCTGTCAGTAATTCTTTTACTTCAATATAATTCAGCGGGGTTGCTCCCAGATCAACACTTTTCCGGAGGACCTTCATTATCAATCTTTGAAACTCCTCGATATTTGCATCATACCAGAAAGCACTCCCTTTAAGCCCGGTTGTATCAACACCCTCGAAAAGTTCTGATGTTTTTTTCTTTGACAGGATCTTTCCGCCGGGAAGTTTTTTACCCTCTGTGATCCCCATGTTCCTGTTAAATGAGAAGATATCATTTAGCATTAATGCTCCTCTCATTACACTATTCCTTTTAAGGCCATTTCCGTAAAGTGGCATTATGCAGGACATCGGGCTGACATATTCCGGGAAATATTTAACAAACCACTTCCTTTCATTCACAGATTCTCTGAATCTCGTAAGATCCAGCGACTGAAGATATCTTAAACCACCATGAACGGTTTTCAGATGATTCAGGGTTGTTGCCCCGCCGAAATCATTTTTTTCAAGCAACAGGGTTTTAATATTTCTTCTCGATGCCTCCAGAAGAAGCATGATCCCGTAGATCCCTCCTCCGGCAATAATAAGTTCAAAATTTTCCTTTTCAGCTTTTCCAATATCTCTAATGATCTTACCCATTGAGTGCTCCTTTTTGAATCTATCTTTTCTTCACGAGTTGTGCCGGAACTCCGAGTGAAACTGTATATGGTTTTATTTTTTTATGTACGAGTGTTGCAGCTCCTATTACTGCACCTGTCCCGATCTTTACCCCGTCCAGTATAGTTGAAGATGCACCTATCCAGACATCATCTTCTATCAGGATCCCACCTTTCGAAGTGGAGGGCTGTTTCCAGATCGGGATATCTTTTCTTTCAAAACTGTGATTTCCGCCTGCGATCATATAGAGTTTTCCGGAAGTAAAAACATATTTCCCGATTTTGATCGAACTTTCAGAAATTATTA
>JAGLQR010000217.1 GCA_023136725.1 Candidatus Aminicenantota bacterium | reverse complement strand
TCAATTATATGCCCACCTATCACACCTGCAGCCAGTTTATCCCAGTCATTCAACTCCCACCCGAACTCATGTATCATCGGCGCCAGAGTAATGGCCGTATCTGTCACCCGTCCTGTCACAATGATATCCGCTCCGGATTCGAGAGCCTTTAATACAGGTCCAACACCCAGATATACATTTGCACTAAGCAATTTGTCCTTCACATTCGAAAAATCTTCACCGTTCTCCATATTTTCAAGAGCTTCTTTTTCGGGATAGATCGAATCGATGTCCTGAAGAATATCATCGCCATCAACAGCTGCAACTTTAAAACTCAGTCCCTTTTTTTCACCCATTTCCCTTATTTTCAGAGCAAGAGCAGTGGGATTCATTCCTCCGGCATTTGTAATTATCTTAATTCCCTTAGTGATTACTATTTCAATAATTTCTTCCAGTTGAAAGAGAAAATCATAAACATAACCCATATTTTTATCTTTCATTTTCTGCTTCATCAGGATTCCCATTGTGATCTCAGCAAGATAATCTGAAGTAATATAATCAAGATCTCCCCCGGTAACCTGTCTCTTTAATGCAGAAAGATCATCTCCCCAGAAACCGCCAGCATTGCCTATTTTTATTATATTTTTTCCCATATTTCCTCTTGCTGAATAATAACATAGCATTTCGGTTTTTAGAAATGCAATGATCGAAAGATACATTGACAAAAAATATTAATTTCTACATAATGATTCTGTGAAAATCAAGCTGTTTTCCTCTGCTGTTTTCAAAGAATATCCCTACTCCACTTTCAGTATTTTGAATGAAAAAAAAGATTTACTTTGATTCTTTTTATTAATATTAAAATATAAGGAGATTTAAATGACTGGAATAGTAGGATACGGAACAAAAATTCCCAGATACCGCATCAAAGTGGAAGAAATTGCTAAGGTATGGGGAGCTGACGCACCAACCTATAAACGGGGTCTTAATCTTAATGAAAAATCTGTACCCGCCCCCGATGAGGATTGTGCAACACTTTCGGTAAATGCTGCTCTCAATGCTTTGAAAAGAGCGGAAATTGACCCGGCCGACATCGGTGCGGTTTATGTAGGAAGCGAATCTCATCCATATGCAGTAAAACCGACAGGAACAATTGTATCAGAGGCAATAGGTGCATGCCCGTATGTTCATACAGCTGATCTTGAGTTTGCCTGCAAAGCAGGAACGGAAGGGATGTTCATTGCTCTTAATCTTGTAAAATCCGGAGCTGTACCTTATGCACTTGCTATCGGGGCTGATACTTCACAGGGGGCTCCCGGAGATGCTCTCGAATATTCGGCAGCAGCCGGAGCAGCGGCCTTTATTATGGGGACCGATAACCTTATTGCCGAACTAAAAGATACTCATTGTTTCATGACTGATACACCGGATTTCTGGAGACGTGAATATAAGCATTATCCCGAGCATGGTGGACGTTTTACAGGAGCTCCTGCTTATTTTAAACATGTTACCGGGGCAGTAGATGCTATTTTGGGGAAAACCAATATGAAGCCTGATGATTTTAAATATGTTATTTTCCACCAGCCGAATGGGAAGTTCCCTGTTCTTGTGGCAAAAAAACTCGGATTTACAGAACAGCAATATTTACCCGGACTTTTATCTCCAACACTGGGTAATACATATTCCGGTTCTTCGCCGATGGGATTCGCTGCCACCCTGGATATAGCTATGCCTGGTGAGCTGATCCTTCTGATATCATACGGATCCGGTGCCGGCAGTGACGCATTTATTTTTGAGACCACAAAAAGAATTGAGGAAGTCCGCGACCGGGCTCCAAAGCTCAAAACCCAGCTTGATGAGCACAAAATTTATATTGAATACGGAACATATGCAAAATTCCGAAAAAAAATATTAGTACCGAATTAGGGAGCATCACATGAGAAAACTAGCAATAATAGGGATCGGATTGATAAAATGGGGCGAATTATGGGAAAAATCCATGAGACAAATTGCAGCAGAAGCTGTATTTAAATGTCTCGAAGATGCTGGTACAGACCGTATCGATACAATGACGATCGGAAATATGTCCGGTGGGTTATTCAACGGCCAGGAACATTTATCAAGCCTTATCCCGGATCATATGGGACGAAAGAATATACCTGCGATGAGAATAGAATCTGCATGTGCTTCAGGAGGAATGGCTGTAAGAACCGCCTGTTTGGAAGTTGCTTCGGGTTTTTCCGATTATGCAATTGCCGTAGGTGTTGAGAAAATGACCGATATTAGCGGGAATGAGGCTACCTATGCATTGGCAACTGCAGCTGATCAGGATTACGAAGCTTTTCATGGTGTTACTTTTCCCGGATTATATGCAATGATGGCAAAAGCACACATGGATCGTTACGGGACAACAAGGGAGCAACTTTCCTCGGTTGTGATAAAAAATCACTATAATGGAAGTCTGAATCCGAACGCACAATTTCCTTTCAAGATAACAGGCGATCAGGTTTTAAAATCACCAATGGTTTCCGACCCCCTAAGGCTCCTTGATTGTTCCCCAATCACTGATGGAGCAGCCGCTGTTATGATAACAACACTGGAGGAAGCGAAAAAACTAAAAAAACAACCTGTTTTTATAAGCGGTATCGGCCATGCATCAGATTCGATTGCTCTAAGCAGCAGAAAAGACATATTGAAATTGGAAGCAGTCGAACTTTCAACAAATACAGCATTGAAAATGGCTGGCAAATCTATAAAGGATATTGATTTTGCAGAGGTCCATGATTGTTTTAGTATTGCTGAGATAATGATACTTGAAGCCCTCGGAGTAGTAGCTCCCGGGGAAGGAGGGAAAGCAAGTTCTGATGGATTAACAGGTCTCGACGGTGACTTCCCGGTCAACCCATCGGGTGGATTAAAATCAAAGGGGCATCCTGTCGGTGCTACGGGAGTCGCACAGATATGTGAAGCTGTGACACAATTGAGAGGCGATGCAGGTGAAAGGCAGTTGGAAAATATAAGAACAGGATTGACCCAGAACATGGGTGGTTCTGCCGGCAGCAGTGTTGTCCATATACTGGAGGTGATATAATGCAGGTTCCAAGATACTGGAGGGAAATTCCAAAAAGATATCGTCTTGAAGCGGCTCAATGTAAAAAATGCCATAACATCAGTTTCCCGGAAAAATTTTCATGCCCGGAATGTGGCTCACAAGATTTCAAAACAATAAAACTTTCCGGGAAGGGGAAAATATCAACTCATACTATCATAAGAATTGCTCCGGAGGGGTTCAACGATCAGGTCCCTTACGGAATGGGGATAATTGAGATGGATGAAGGCCCTCGGATAATGGCACAGATAACCGATTGTGATCCGGAAAAACTCAAAACCGGAGATCGTATGATCTATCAGTTCAGGCGTATAAGGGAAGATGGGAGTACAGGAGTGATCATGTATGCATATAAGTTCGTTCCTGATGTGGGGATATAGTACATAGCGGAATAAAGTAGTGTTTGAAAATTCATGGGGATACAATCACATATTTCTATAATTCTTAAATGTAAAAACCTTTATATCTGTTTATTTTTTTTCATTTTATTTCTCATCTTTCAACAACCGTTGTCACCTGGAAATATGTACAACAAGATCTTCTGCGGATATCAGGGATGGTTCGGAGCTGCAAATGATGATCCGGTGAATGATGTCGGCTGGTTCCATTGGTGTATACAAGGGACAGAACCCTCACCGGATACTATTACATTTGATATCTGGCCTGAGTACTCTGAATATGACAAAAA
>JAGLQR010000216.1 GCA_023136725.1 Candidatus Aminicenantota bacterium | reverse complement strand
ACGACCAAGCAGAAAGGGGGAGGCCTGGGCCTTGCAACAGCTTTCTCTATAATAAAAAATCATGACGGTTTGATCACCGTAGAATCAGAATTGGGGAAATCAACGACTTTTTGTGTTTATTTGCCGGCTTTGAAAAAAGAAGTACTAAAAAAAGATAAAAAGGAGAGTGGTATTGTTTCGGGCAAGGGAAAAATACTTTTAATGGATGATGATGAAATGATATTAAGTGCTTCGGGCGGGTTGCTGGAACATCTCGGTTATATAGTTGAAGAAGCAAAAGATGGTGAAGAAGCAATAGATCTCTACAAAAAAGCAAAAAACTCTCAAGATCCCTTTGATGTTGTAATACTGGATCTGACCATCCCGAATGGTCTGGGGGGGAAAGAGGTTATTAAGGAACTTCTTAAAATTGACCCTGACGTAAAAGCGATAGCCACCAGCGGGTATTCTATTGATCCTATTATTGCAGATTATAAAAAATTCGGATTTATGGGTGCTATCCCCAAGCCATATGTTATAGAAGAATTGAGCAAATTGATGAACAAATTGATCTCAGGTTCCTGATTATTTCTTTTTTTGCAGACGAATACATCCTTTTGATCCATATTTGGAAGTGAAATTGGATCAGATCATTTTATAACGATTTCTATTGTATACGGCTTCTTGGCAATACGGTCAGATAAACAGGATCTCCATCTGAAACAATTCTACGCTCCTGCATGATATGAACAAGATACTTTCCGGCAGTTATTTGTGGAGGAAGTACTACCTTTATATCCATGTAAGGTCCTGATCTGGTTATAGATTTGATTTTCCCGAAAAATATAGTGCTTTTCTTTAATAAAGGACGAACCATCACATTCTTTTTCATGAACCTGATCTTAATATTGTTCTTGTCTGTGCCGCACCATAGTGATTTGAGAGTCACCAAAAACCCTCTTATATTTCCAAGCCTGATGCTGGTTGGTGTACAATCCTCCAAATAGGCTCTCAATGATTTGAGTCTTGTATTAGAGATCGCAATATTTCCCGTTTTGATTACGAAAGGGATCCTTTTCCCCAATACCGGGGAATCCGGAAAACTGAGTTCAATATAATTGTTGTACCAATTTCTTACGTTGCCTTCCTGATTGCCGAGAAAGATCTTCCGGTTACCCTGAGGTTCACCCATGTTTTGACCATTTACTTCGATAATATGAACCGGCCCCACATCCTGCAGGATCATACCGATTGTTGCTTTAAGTACTAACGGACTTTTTACCGCCTCAATCTTTTTCACTTTCAGTTTCTCAATTTTTTTGATTGTCTGAGAATTTAAAGAGATCGAACAGATCAGAAAAACTGATAATACAATAATGGTGATAAATGTTAAGGATCTTGTTTTCATATATCCTCCTTACTTTATAGATAAAACCGGGAGGAGTCGAATCTCAAAAAATTTTTTTTTCTTGAAAAATTCTTTAAAGATCTTTGATTTTTCCGGAGTTTACAAGTTTACATGCACCGTCCCCCTTCCAGGAATTTAATTTAAAATATTGAGATATTTGCAATTGAAAGTTTATATATAAAGATAGGAGAAAAAATGAAGAACACAAAATCAATTCTTTTTTTAGTAACAGTATTAATTGTATCCTTTTTGATGAGTACTAATGTTTATGGCGTAAGCAGTAATCAGAAAAAGTTAGCAATAAGTAAAACGGCAGTAGTGGAAAAGGCCAAAGTTCCTGTGATGGCAATTCCTCAGATTACGAGGATCTCACAGGATCTGACACCGGGATATACTCTTGAAGTTTACGGAAAATTTTTCGGAATAAAAACATTTACTACTAAGTTTATTGTCGGTGGTTATAATGCGGTAATCAAAGGCTGGGGTAATGATTTTATTTTATTGAAATTTCCCGATTCTCCTACACTCGGGAAAAAAATAAAATCCTATATTATGAAAGGGAACAAAATAGTTTCAAATCAATTCGAGCATAAGCTGATGGCCCTGGCGGGTGAGTTGAAACCGTCTTCGGTATTATCAAATTACAATCCTCTTACTCAGATATTATTGGGTGCTGCCTGGTGTGGTACAAATAAGCAGGGGATGAGCCTGAGGTTCAAAAAAATAAAACCAATTGCCATGATAAAACCTGTATATTCGAAAGTGATTTCTATTACTCAGGGGAGTTCTGATCTGGATTACTTAAAGGCAAGATTACCTATAGGGCTTACCGAAGGAACATATCTTGTCGAACTCATTCAGGATGGGAGAGTTGCAGCAGAACCTCCACTTGAATTTAAAGTTAACAATCTGTTACCACTGAAAAAGAAGATAAGGATCAAATAGTATTCTTAAAGTTCTATTCAGTGTCGGTTAGTTGAGAGGTATTTAATAAATATCTGAATAATACCTCTCAACTCTAACCCCGTATCAGGTATATATTTTTACTCGTTAAGTCCGAATCCCGGGATCCAGGGTGCACCAAGTTCTTTTGCCTGTTTTATGAGCTTGGAAAATTCATCTTTCCTGATCACTTTTACTTTATTTTTGACAGCTGTGAACATCTCCGTTATTTTTGCAAGCTTTGCCTTTTCATAATCACGGATCGGCCTCAGAATTGATCCTGCTTTGCTGCCGAGATCCCAGAAGTAGCTTGAGATCCCCGGTTTTGCCGGTTCACTCCTGTTCCGCTTTGTCGAATCCCCCCGAAGTTCATCTGAAATATCCTTTAGCTTACCTTCTATGACAAGAATATCCGAGAGGAAGTTCTTATTGTCTTTCCTTGTTTCAGGTAGAGCTTTTTTCATATATTTCAGCCCTTCATTCATCTTTTCTATCACGGATGAGAGTGCAGAGAAATCACGGTCAAGCTTCATATATTTATCAAAGAATTCATGAATTCCTTTCGTTTCCGCATCAGTAAATTTTTTTCCTGAAATAGGTGCATAAGATATCTCCTGTTTCCCCGGAAGTGGAATTTGAACTCCGTCTACCAATTTTACAGCGGTTACTGAATATTTCCCCGGCATTACATCCCAGCCCCTCCTCCTGTATCTCCATGAATAAGAGAACGGTCCCGAAGAGCCCGGAGCCTTTAGCCGTACTGGATTCTGGGAAGAATCCCTCATATCCCAGTTCACCCTGTGCAACCCTTTTTTAGCAGGAGCATCAATACGCCTGACCACTTCGCCCCTGTGATCTGTTATCAGGAGAATAAGTTTGGGTGCAACCTCTCTGGACTCTTTTTTTATATTATCCCAGCCCGGGAATGGAACATCCTTCCCTCCCTTAGCAAGCTCTTTCTCTTTTTTCTTCCTTAGATCTTTGCTACTTTGAAGTGATTCTTTCAAATAGTATGTTATTGTTGCCCCGTACTTTGGATTTTCACCTTCATAGAAAGTATGTCCCTGTCCACCCCCGGATACTCTCATAAGATTGAATTGAAGTACGGGTTTTACAGGTAATAGGATGAAATCATTTTTTAACTCAGTTTCGTTGATCTTTCTGAGTGGTGAATAATTATCGAGAATGTAGAACCCTCTGCCGAATGTACCGCAGATCAGATCGTTCTCTCTTTTCTGTATTTTGATATCTCTGACAGCTATAGTTGGGATCCCGCCTTTCAGTTTCATCCAATTGTTACCGCCGCTGATGGAGCAGAGAACACCGAATTCAGTACCGAGGAAAAGTATATCTTTGTCAATATGATCCTGTTCGAGTGACCAGAGGATCTCTTTATCCTTAATGTTCCCTGTGATCGATTTCCAGCTTTTCCCTCTATCTATACTTTTAAGAATATAGGGTTTGAAATTACCCCTTTTATG
>JAGLQR010000215.1 GCA_023136725.1 Candidatus Aminicenantota bacterium | reverse complement strand
TAATTGACGGCAATGAACATACTCTTGAAGAAGTTGGCCAGGAATTTCAGGTAACCAGGGAAAGAATCAGGCAGATCGAAGCGAAAGCACTTAGAAAACTTAAGAAAAAATCAAGGAAACTTGTCAGCTTTCTTGATAAGCCGGAAAATATAAAATAGATCAATTTTCTTCATCGCTTCTGGGATGAAGTTTGTCATAAATCTTTTTAACCCTGTCTTTAGCAACAAAAGTATAAATCTCTGTTGTGGAAATATTTGAATGCCCGAGCATCATCTGGATAGACCTGAGATCCGCCCCCTGTTCAAGGAGATGGGTTGCAAAGGAGTGACGAAGCATATGCGGGGTCAATGTTTTTGATATCCCGACTTTCACCCCATATCCTCTGACAACTTTCCAAAGCCCCTGCCGGCTTAACGGCCCTCCATTCTTGTTTATAAAAAGAATATCTGAAGTTTTTTCTTTTAATAGTTTCAGTCGAGCATGATTGAGATAAAAGACAAGCTCCTCTTTTGCTTTATTGTTGAATGGAACTATCCTCTCCTTGTTCCCCTTCCCCATCACCCTCAGAAAGTTGTCCTCAAGAAAAATATTTTCAAATTTCAGACTTATGGTTTCAGATATTCTGAGACCGGAAGCATACATCAATTCCAGGATTGCTCTGTCCCTTATTCCTGTATTTTTTTCCATATCCGGAGCATTGATAAGATCAACAACTTCACTTTTCGAAAGGTATTTCGGGATACTTTTCCATTTTTTGGGAAATGAAATAGAAGAAGCAGGATTTGCTTCGACCTTTTCATCAATTACCAGATATTTGTAAAAACTCCTCAGAACAGAGATCATGTGTGACTGAGTTGAAGCAGATTGTCCCTTCCTCGATTCAACCTTTACAAATTCCATAATATCCTCTTCGGTAACATTCAGATAGTCAATCCCTTCTTTTTCGAGAAACTTTTCAAACTTTTCCAGTTCTCCGGTATATGAGCTGAGAGTATTCCCGGAAAGCCCCTTTTCAATATCGAGGAAAACCCTGTACCTGTTCAGTTCAGCACGATATTCATTTTTATTGAACATTTATATTCAATAACCTACAAAAATGGATTGTATTCCAATTCCTGTTTCAAAGTTGTAGTATCTCCATGTCCCGGGAGGATAAATGTTTCAGGTGGAAAGCGCTTTAAAATTTCAAGAGAATTTTGAATTACACTAAAATCTCCTCCCGGAAGATCTGTCCTGCCAATTGATCCTGCAAAAAGAGTATCACCGGTGAACAGATGATTGCCGGTCATCAGGCAGATCGAACCAGGAGTATGGCCCGGTGTATGGATCACTCTGATTTTCAGATCATCAGCCCCTATCTCATCACCTTCAGCGATATATCTATCCGGAGCATCCGGGATTGAAAGTCCCAAAGCAGCTGAGAACTCTTTGTTTATATCAGACCGGAGTACAGGGAGTTCTTTCTCATGCATCATTAGAGGGATATCAAATTCTGAAAGGATGAGTGAGACACCTCCGCAATGATCCATGTGGGCATGTGTAAGGATTACAGCTTCAGGGATCAATTGTATATCACGGATGATCTTTATGATCCTTTCGCTTTCATCTCCTGGATCCAGGATGAAACACTTTTTTGATTCTTTTGAATATACAAGATAACAATTAACTTCAAGCTCTCCGACAACGATCTTTTTATATTCTGCCAATTTTATTCTCCTTGAAGAATATAACAAAACACCAATCTTATTAAAAGGGATAAAAGGGGACAGGCACTTTTTCAGGCTTTCGCCATCTATTCTTAAAAAAATAGGGGACGGTGCTTGACATTTTGACATTTTAATTTACAAGGATGAAAAATGTCAAAATGTCAAGCACCGTCCCCCCCACAAATGATAATTCCGGAGCGGGAGCGAAGCAGATGATGGCGATAGCCTAAGCTGAGCGCTCTTTTAAATCAGAGGAATGATGTTATAATTAATTAAGTTTTAAAATATGGGGAAATATTAAATTGAAAAGGCCAATTTGTTTGATAATAAGAGATGGGTGGGGAAAAGGTGCAGACACTGATTCGAATGCGATCTTTAAAGCAAAAACACCTTTCACAGATAAAATAGAGAAGGAATTCCCGACAACATTGATCAACACATCGGGACTTGATGTAGGGTTACCGGAGGGTTATCAGGGGAATAGTGAGGTCGGGCACCTGAATATCGGCTCCGGGAGAATTGTTTACCAAAGCCTCACCAGGATAGATAATGCTATTGAAAATGGTGAGTTTTTCAAGGATCAGACGATCAGAAATTCTATAAAATCTGCTGTTAAAAGAGGTAGTGCTATCCACCTGATGGGCCTTATTCAGGAAGAGGGTGTTCATGCTGTAACCCGTCACTGCCTGGAGATACTGAAAATTGCGAAAGATGAAGGAGCGTCAAAAGTTCTCATTCATGCAATAACTGATGGCAGGGATACTCCTCCGAAATCAGCTCTGAGCCACCTGCAATTTCTTCAGGAAGGGATAAACAGGGTCGGGACAGGAAAGATAGTTTCTGTGACAGGAAGATACTACATGATGGACAGGGACAAAAGATGGGAGAGGACAGAAAAAGGATACCGGGCAGTAATGAAAGGAGAAGGGAAGAAATCCGGAAGCTGGGAAGAGGCTGTAAAGAACAGCTACGATGAAGGCGTAACAGATGAATTTATAGATCCGTGTGTAATAAATTATGACGGTATCAGCGAGAATGATACTTTTATATTTTTTAACTTCAGATTTGACCGGACCCGGCAGATAACCAAAGCGATCGTTGAGAAAGATTTCCCGGAATTCGATACTATCCGTCATAATCTGGATTTCATTACAATGACCCATTATTACGATAACGGAAACTTTAAAGAGATCTTTCCCGAACTGACATACAATAATATTCTTGGTGAAATTATATCAGTGAACGGACTTAAACAATTAAGGATTTCCGAAACAGAAAAATTTGCCCATGTAACATTTTTTTTTAATGCACTTAAAAATGACCCGTTCCCGGGAGAAGAGCGGATACTGATAAACAGCCCGCGAGTTGCCACATATGATAAAAAACCTGAGATGTCCGCACTCGAAATAACTGAAAAACTGATCAATGAGATCAAGTCGGACAAATATGACCTTATAATTGTCAATTATGCAAATTGCGATATGGTGGGGCATACAGGAATTTTTGGTAAAATAGTAATAGCTGTAGAAACGGTTGATCTCTGTACAGAAAAAGTTTCTAAAGCAATCCTCGAGAAGAACGGGGTTGTGATCCTGACTGCAGATCATGGAAATGCAGAAGAGACAAAACTCAAAGACGGGTCACCAATGACCTCACATACTACGAACTCCGTCCCGTTAACCCTGATGGGAATAGAAGATTCAAAACTGAGATCAGGAGGAAAACTGAGTGATATAGCACCCACAATCCTGAAAATTATCGGCATAGAGAAGCCTGCTGAAATGGACGGCACCAGTCTTATTATCTGATACTTTAAACAATCCCTTTTTGGTCCTATTTGTTAAAGATTATAATTATATTGTTTTTTTAATTTAAAAAAAATATAATCTAGCCTAAATAGGAGGATATATGAGAAATATGTTCAAAGTTGTCAGCATTATTGTACTTATGTTAGGACTCTCGTTCGGCGCATATTCAAATGGATTAAATCTAAATGGAATGGGTACGAAAGCTATAAGTATGGGTGGTGCATTTATTGCAGTCGCAGATGATTATAGTGCAGTATTCTGGAATCCCGCAGGATTGACACAGATGGATAAAGCAAACTTATCTGTTTTTTCATCTAT
>JAGLQR010000214.1 GCA_023136725.1 Candidatus Aminicenantota bacterium | reverse complement strand
ATTAACATATCAAGTTTTTTTAATCCGCTCACTCCGTCCTCTGCGGGCTCTGTCTCCTCCCCCAGCTGACTCAGGCTCAATGCAAGATTCCTTCTTATAGATGATTCATCATCAATTAATAAAACCATTTTTCTTTTTTTGTTCATAATTACCTCCATAATAATCAGAATACATCTACTGGCAATTTTCATGCCAACAAAAGAAAATCATCTGCCGGAGAGGAATTTGAATAAATCTCAGGATCTTTCACATTGGAAGTGTTAAAATTCTGAACAGCAAAGGAGAAACTCTGCTATAGAAGCGAACTTCAGGGCTGCAACAAATTTTAACAGTTTACACTAAGTCAAACTTACCTGCTGTAGTGGCTTTTGCAGTATAAACAATTTTGGTGTTAACTATTTTAACACCTGAAACACATTGTTAATTCAATAAAGATCAGGAATTTACTTTTGAATATCCTATTATTTATCTGTATTGTCTTCAACAGGTATCGGTTTTTTCCAACTTTGTCCTTTTTTCAACTTATCAATGAACCATGATTCGAATTTTTTATATGTCCCTTTATTTTTTATCGCTCCGCCAAGGCCGTGTCCACCTTCAGGATCGAGGAATAGATCAACAAGAGTTTCTTTCCCTGATTCGAGGAGAGCTCTGTATACGTTGACAGTATCCTGGTAAAGAACATTATAATCCATCATTCCATGAACAAGGAGAAGAGGATTCTTAAGGTTCTTTGCCATGGGGATGAGAGAATACTTTCTGATGTTCATCTTGTCCCGTTTCGAATCCCCTATTGTCGCTCCGGTATACCAGGAATTATAGTTCTCCCATTGTGTCGGAGGTGCTGCAGATATTCCGCAGGCAAAAGTATCGGGAGAATTGAACATTGTGTAAAGGGTCTGGTATCCGCCGAAACTCCATCCGTGAAGTCCTACACGTGAAGTATCTACTCCAAATCCCCCTTTCCCGATCTCCTTCATCAGATCTTCAAGATCCTCTGTCTGTGCTTTGCCCGGATCTTTAAAGTTGGCTTCATTAAACTTTCTGCCATATCCGGACTGTCCGCGGGGATCAATATTAATGGTAACAAATCCGTGCTTTGCAGCCATTATCATCTGGAACATATAACTGTAGGTACTGAACCGGTGACTCATCACACTGTGTGCTCTTCCAAGAGGTCCCCCGTAAACCAGAACGATGCCGGGCCTCATATCTTCTTTCTTCCAGCCAGGCGGTTTCCACATCATTCCACGAATGGAATCACCATGCCGGTTTTTAAATTTGAAAAGTTCCGGCTTAAGAAAATTCAGTCTGTTCCAGTCGGAATTATGACTTGAAGTTAATACTCTGGTTTTCCCGGTTTTAAGATTTTTAAGGTATAGTTCTTTCGGATTGCTCCAGTTCATGTAATTTGAGGCATACCACTCTCCATCTTTTGATACTGCATCTGATGAGTGGACACCATCAGGATTACCAACAATCTCCATCTTGCCATTACTGATCTTCACCTTATATAAGCTGAGGTATGCCGTGTCCTGTTTGCTTGATAGAGTATACAGATATTTTGAATCTTTAGAGAATCCTACGACCGGGAAACTCTCGAACTTCCCTTTTGTTATCTCTTTTTTCTTTCCCGAGGGGAGATCAAAATAGCACAATTGACGGAAGCCATCCTTGTTATTCAAATATGAAACAAGCTTTTTACTGTCAGGAGTAAACTTTATATTGTTCCAAAAAGAGGATTTATATCCTATGGTCTCTTTCATCGTGAACAATTGTTCGGGTTTCCGGCTCCCCTTCATATCACCCAGCCATATCTTCAGGTCACCCTTCTCTCTTTCCCATGACATGAATGCAAAATATCTGCTATCCTCACTCCAGAGTATGCTGCTGGTCTCATACCAGATATCCCCACCGGGAATTTCGAAAATATGTTCGGGCTGTTTCCCGTAATTCAGATCTTTAACTTCCCTAAGCCAGAACCTGTAAACCGGTTCTGACCTTTTTGTATCCGTCATCTGCCTTTTTATTTTTACCGGGTCGGCAAATCTCTTCTTATAGTTGACCACGACAACATCTTTTGTTCCGCCTTTTTTCTCTTTTTTGGCACCTATTATCACCATCCATTTCCCATCGGGAGATATCACAGTATCCTCTATCTTGAAGCTTTTATCTTTTTTCTTTTTGGCTTTTTCCAGCCTGTGGTTCAATTGGTGAATGTATGAAGAGTTGAACTTTACAAGGTAAAGTTTATTCCCTGAAAGATAATAGTATCCGTCTCCGGAAGAAGTGAACGAAACAAGCCTCTCTGACGCATCCGTCATTGTCAGCCTTCTTATTTCACCTTTATCAATTGAGTAAAAGAAGAGATCTCCTCTGTATTCAAAAATAATATCATTTGAGGTTTTTGACCATGAATACCTGGAGACACCCGGATAGAGATCCTTCCTTTCTACTTTGTTCTCATCTTTCCATTCTTTAAGTTTGTCCCTGAGTTCCCACATTTCAAGATCATCGACACCTTTCTTTTTATCCTTCTTGTCACCCTTTTTCTTATCTATTTCACCCTTCTCTTTCTTCTTCAGGGATTCTTCCTTTTTTTTCTCAAGTTCCTTTTTTTTCAGTTCGGCTTTAAGTTTCTTTATCTCCTCTTTTTCAAACCGGGAGAGGTCGACCTGCTTCCCCATAAGGTAATCTCTCTGAGCATAAAACTTCCGAAGAGCAATCTTCTCTTCTTCTCTCTTCTCTTTCCCTTTTTTTATAAATTTCTCATGATCTTCGGGGGTATTGAATTTTCTCATCAGGTCGAGTGCGGTAACCCTGATCATATTCGCCCCTTTCATGTCATAAATATAAAGATCATAACCAAACTCATTATAAGAATTCCACAGGAATGCAAGATAATCCCCATCTTCAGAAAAGTTCAGGCCCTTAGCACTCTTTCCGAAATAGGACCTCACTTTGTAAAACTCCTCAAGTGTGATCTTTTTCGCCTGAGTGGCACTATGAAGCGGTAAAATAATAGATAAAATAATAAACAGATTAAGAATTAAGAAAAAACGTGATCTCATTTTTGCCTCCGGAAGTTTGATTATAACTCCAATCTATTGGAATTCAAAACAGGAAAAATAATAGAGGTGATTATTCTCAATTATCAGGATTTTTGCCACTGACAATGATGTTCCAGGATAGTCCGTGCAATATCCTTCCGAATACTTTTTCGATGAATCTGTCAATCCGGCCTGCCAGCCAGCTTAATGGAAGAAAGATAAATTTCGGTTTCATCATGACTTCTGCAAAAGGTGTTGAGAAAAATCCCTGAGGCCTCACAGATATTTCACTATAACCTGCTTCGGTGAATAATCCGACAAGTTCCTTTCTGTTCATTTCCTCCTGGTCTGAGGAATATGTCCTGTCAAATTTTGACCGAAGCATCCTCACAAATCCTACAATAATATTTGCACCCTGAGGCTCATTCACTGCAATTATGCCACCTGGTTTTAAAAGGCCCTTACAAACCTTCAGTGAAAGAGGGATATCGACCATATGGTGAAGGACACCTATTATAATGATAAGATCAAATTTTTTCCCCGGTTCATACTTATAGAGATCTGCTTTGATAAACTTAACATCCGGACTCTTATGTGTTGATTTCGCCAGATCGACAAGGCCGCCCGAAAAATCTATCCCGGTAAAACTTTTATACATCCCCTTCAGGTATTCAGATGCATATCCTGCGCCGCTTCCGACCTCCAGGATATCACCGGCGCCGGAACTTTTAATTCCTGAAACGGTCTGCTTTATCCTGAGTTTTCTTGCGATCCTCGACGGAGGAAATATATCTTTCTTTACATACTTCGA
>JAGLQR010000213.1 GCA_023136725.1 Candidatus Aminicenantota bacterium | reverse complement strand
ATCCCATGTACCATGATAGAGTCTTGTAGGTATTTGAGGAGCCCAGTCGTTGTAGAGGTCATTCTCTGAAAAAGCAGATTTAAGCTGGTCCTCGCTCTGGCCTCTGAAGTTTGTCAGGAATTGTTCTGTGAACAGATTCAGGGTTTTTGAAGTAAGCATATCATTGATCTGACCCTGGGTAAGGTCACCATTAAGTATACCGCCGGAAATATGGCCGTTGTAAGGTTCCCGGAATATCGCAGACATATCCCTTCCCCATCCGTAATAATCATTATAAGCTGCGATAAGAAATGCAATATATGCCGGCGATATAATAGTATTATTGTCAACCATTCTTTTTATTGTCTCTGAAAGGTGATAAGCTCCTGCCCCGAGTGAAGATGCAACCATAGAGAATTCGCCGGAATGGTTTTGCCGGATATCCCGCTGAACTGTCATCGCAGCATATCCCCCCTCTGAATACCCGGTTATGAAATATCGGCCGTCCAGTTCTTTACCCAGCTTTGCAGCTAACTCTTTAACTGCCCGAAGCATATCGATAGAAGCTGATGCAGTAGGATAATAAAGGTGATAGGGGTGGAGTTTATCTGTGGAATCGCCATAACCTATAAGGTCAGGGGCAACACATATAAAACCTGTGGAGCCGAATGCGATATTCAACGCTGTCTCTGATTCCATAATGAGGGCGCCTTTATAATTGGAAGGGGCACGGCTGTCCCTGAAAATGGTTCCGTGGTGATAACTGATTACGGGCATTGCTTCAGTTGTTTCAGGGATCGTTACCGCTCCGGATGCAATGATCTCATCTCCTTTATATTTCGTTCTGTATGTGATCTCATAAACTTTGACCGGGTGGACAAGAAGCTGCTGGATGACATTATCATTAAATTCAGCATAGTTCAGGTCATTTACGATCTGATTTATAAGATCAACAGTTACAGTTACTGGTGTCAGAGTCCTGTAGGATTTAAGAACTGATTGTTCTTCTGTTTCATCGACTACACAACCTGTTAATAGAAATAATAAAACTAAAATAATTATTTTTGTTATTTTTTGATGCATTTAATTCCATACTCCCGGTATTTCTTCAGCACAATTTTCACATTTTCCATGAGAGAGGCCAATTGTTGCAGTTTGATATCCTCTCCTTTTTATAAGTGTTTCTCCGCATTCATGACACCTTGTGTCTCCCCACTTTCCTGAATCAAAATTTCCCCCATACACATATTTTATCCCATTTTTCTCGGCATGGTTAAGTACATTTTCGATTAATCCTGTATCAGTCGGTTCTTTGTCCCCGACACGATAATGGGGAAAGAATCTTGACACATGCCAGGGAATCTCAGAATTGGTTTCTGTTATAAATGATACCAGCATTTCTATCTCTTTCTCTGAAGTGTTAAGCTCCGGGATCAAAAGCGTGGTTAACTCCAGCCAGCAATCTGATCTGTTAAGCTTTTTTATAGTTTCAATTACCGGTGCCAGTCTTCCTCCACAGTGTTCGGAATAAAATTTTTCAGAAAAAGATTTCAGATCTATATTGGCGCCATCCATAAGGGGAACGATCTGATCAAGAGCATGTTCAGAAATGAATCCATTACTGACCATTACATTCTTCAACCCGGCGTTTTTTGCTGCTATTGCTGTTTCGTACATAAGTTCAAAATATACAGTTGGTTCAGTATAGGTATATGAGACCGAAGAAGCTCCTGCCCTGATCGCTGCCTGGACAATTTCTTCCGGATCAACATTATCTCCCGCCAGATCTGATTCTTTTATGACAATTGAAAGTGCATGGTTCTGGCAGAACCGGCATTTAAAATTACATCCCATTGCTGCAATTGAAAGGGATTCAGATCCGGGTAGGAAATGATAAAGAGGTTTTTTTTCGATAGGGTCTGAGTGGATTGCCGCTAATTTATCCGAATTGAGAGAATAGAGCTTTCCGCCTGAGTTTTTTCTTACACCGCATTTGCCTGTTTGTTCTTCTTTAAGAACACATAAATGGGGACATAATGTACATTTTACTATCCCCTCGCCGAAAGGTTCGCTGAACATTCCTGGGATCATAATTACTCAGATCACCTCTTTAAGTTTCTCCTCAATAATTGCCGGAGGTACGGAACCTGTTATCTGTGTTCTCACACTACCGTCTTTGATAAATAGAAGAGTAGGCAATCCTCTCACGAAGTATTTGGAAGATACCATTGGACTCTCATCAACATTGACTTTCAAAATTTTTACGGATTCACTGTATTCCGCAGCAATTTTTTCCAGGCCCGGTTCGATCTGTTTGCAGGGCAAACAGGTCGGCGACCAGAAATCGACGATATATATGCCCGGTTCATCGATAAATTCACTAAAGTTCAGGTCGTTTACTGGAACTAATTGACTCATTTATTTCTCCTTTATTAATTGTCTGTAAATTTTTAAATATTCTTTTCCCGGTTTACTCCAGGAAAAGTCCTTTCCCATACCCCTCATGGCGATCTTTTCCCATTCGGACGGTAGTTTGTAAAGCTCTGCTGCCTCCAGCAGTGATGTAGAGAGTGCTGAACTCGTCTTCTCTCTGAACTTGAATCCGGTCCCTGCTCTGCCGTTAATATCATCTATGGTGTCGTCAAGTCCCCCTGTCGAACTCACAACAGGGATGGTTCCGTATCTGAGAGCATACATTTGTGATAATCCGCAGGGTTCATACAACGAGGGCATTACAAAGATATCACCAGCGGCATATAGCCTGTGAGATAATTCCTCATCAAACTTTTTGAAAAATTTAAGTCTTGGATTTTTTTTCTCTAATTTGCCAAGGTTCATCTCAATTTCTTTTTCACCTGTCCCCAGAATAATGAAATCAATATCTCTTTCACGCAGATCATTTATAGAATTCATAAGGAGTTCTATCCCTTTTTGTGAGGCAAGCCTGGTCACTGCAACCACAAGCGGCGTTTCTTTTTTGAAAGGGATCTTATACTCCCTGAAGAGTGATATTTTGTTTTCCTTTTTCCTGTTGAAATTTTCTGCAGAATAGTTCTGAAAGATGAAAGGGTCATTCTCCGGATCCCAGATATTGTAGTCTGCCCCGTTGAGTATCCCTGAAAATTTTTTTGAATAGTGGCTCAGAACACCTTCAAGCCCGGCTCCGAATCCGGATGTTAATATTTCGTTCGCATAATTCGGACTTACAGTTACTACCCTGTCACTGTGGACGATACCACCTTTGAGGGAGTTAAGCTTTCCATAGAACTCTAAAGATTCAGGAGTAAAATAATAACCCGGAAGATTTGTATCCTTGAAATGGTAATGTTCAAAAATTCCCTGATAACCAAGATTGTGGATGGTAAGTATAGTTGAGGATTTGCTCAGTACCGGAGAAGTTTCCTCTTTTATTAATGCAGGAAGAAGTGAGGTTTGCCAGTCATTAAGATGGATAATGTCATATCCTTCACCCTCCTTAATGATAAATTGAACGATACTGTTCTGAAAAAAAAGGTATCTGAAAAAATTATCGTGGTATTCACGTTCATTACTACCATAGATAAATTCACGTGCGAAGAAGAGGTCGTTGGAAACGAGAAGCACCCTGAAATTTCCTTTTTTTTCAGCTTCATAAACAATACAATTCAATTCATCTTCAGATATTCTGACCTTGAATTCATATAGTTTCTTTATTCCTTGAGGTGTTTTTGCTGAATTTCTATAGAGGGGAGTTATCAGGGTAACATCTGCTGATTCTGAGATTTTTTCAGGAAGTGCTCCGGCTACATCGCCAAGCCCGCCGCTTTTTGAATATGGAACGGCTTCTGATGAAACGAACAGAATCTTCATTAATTCTCCCTTTAACCTATCTCATAAGTATTCTATTTT
>JAGLQR010000212.1 GCA_023136725.1 Candidatus Aminicenantota bacterium | reverse complement strand
CAAAATGTCAAGCACCGTCCCCCCCGGCTGAGTTATTTCTTTTTTAAGTAATCGATCGCTTTGAGTTGGGAGGGGAGTAAATAAGAGTTGGCGAAGAGGCGGCCTACGGTGTAGGAGATGGCGGCGGCGATGGCGCCGGGCAGCCTGAACTGAGCTACGGTTATATATAAAGTAAAAATGATCATGATAATTTCGATCAGTGAAGCTCCCTTGATCGGCCCTGTCTCTTTTGAATGGACAAGCAATGATCTTTGAAAAGATATGAGTAGTGTCATAACCGGCAGGATTACAAGTATACGGGCGGGAAGGATAGAAAATTCAGCAAGTTCAAATGATAACCCGGAAACTTTATTGAACCAGATATAAAGAGCCGGGGTGAAGAGTATCAGGGAAAGAGTCACAAAGAGAAATGTTCCGAGGTAGAGAGCGAATCTTTTTATCCCCTCATAATTCTTTTCGTTCATTCCGAGCAGGGCAATGATCACTTCCTGATAAGATAAGCCCAGGCTCCTGAAAACAAAGATGAGGGAGTTGATAACCGGAAGGACTGCCAGTGATTCGATGGGAAATTTGCTCTTCCCCATAAAAAAAGTGACCATGGGGTGTACACCGAGAGCAAGGATCGCTGTTAATGCAAGGGGGAAATAAAATGTTGAGATCGAACTGAAGTTCAGCTTTTTCTCTTTTTCATCCTCTGTCTCATTTGTGATCTGTTTGATTGTCCCTCTCACCACTATTCTGCTGAAGATCGATTCTACTATTACACCTGTAGATAATGCAGCAGCACCGATATAGGCTCCGCTGATCTTTAATTTGTAGAGAAGCAGGGCTGTTGATGACATGAATATCAGCCTGACTATAGTTCCATACGCTACAAGCCTGGTCAGGTTATGCCTTATCAATAATCCCTGGTAGAACCGTCTGAAGCCGATAGCAGCAGGCCATGGGAGTAGCAAGAGAGATGCAACATATGTGAGGTTGGCAATTTTTGAAGGGAGGCCGATCAGATCCTGAGCGATAAAATGGAAAACCTGCGGGATAAGCCCGATGATCATGAGGACAGTGATAACTGAATTCAGCATGAATGTATAATTCCGGAGTGTAATATAGTCGTGCCTGTTCTTTACCAATGCAGTTGAAGCGCTCATCAGCATGATTATCGGAGCTTCAATGATAAGCGCAAAGGAAAAAGCAACGCCGAAAGCGGCCAGGTTATACTTCGGAAGATCAAGCCTGGCTATCAGAGCAGCGAGGAAAGGGCCCTCCAGTGACATCATCAGCCATGTTGCGGCAAGGGGGGCCCAGAATAAAAATATTTTTTTTGTTGAAAGTATACTTTTTCCCATGTTTATGCTGACTATAAGATCGGAATTTCAGAATCTGAAGCTAAGTGTCAGTTGTTTTTCTCAAACTCGTCCATGAACTTTACAAGTTCCTGAACACTTTCCAGCGGCATTGCATTGTAAATTGATGCTCTGCAGCCTCCGACACTTCTATGTCCTTTCAGGCCGACAAATCCTGCAGCAGTTGCTTCTTCAATGAATTTTTTCTCAAGTTCTTCCGACTGAAGCCTGAATGTAACATTCATCTTTGATCTGTCTTCTTTATTTGCGGTGCCATTGTAGAAGTCACCTGAATCGAATTTGTCATAAAGGAGTCCGGCTTTCTCTGCATTGATCTTTTCGATCTCATCTAATCCGCCGAGTTCGATCAGCCAGTCTGTAACCAGCTTTATGATATAAATGCCGAATGAAGGAGGTGTGTTGTAAAGTGATTTTTTATCTGTGTGTGTTTTATAGCTCAGCATCGTTGTAATTCCGTCAGCTGAATTCTTAACCAAGTCGTCCCTTATGATAACGAGAGTAACTCCCGATGGGCCTATGTTCTTCTGTGCTCCGGCATAAATAAGTCCGAATTTTGAAATATCCAGTTTTTTACTCATGATATCAGATGACATATCTGCTATCAGAGGTATATCTCCGGTATCCGGAAAGTCGTTGAACTGGATACCACCGATTGTTTCGTTGGAAGTGATGTGAACATATTCACAACCATCAGTAAAATTAAATTCCTTCGGAATATATGAAAAATCTTTATCTTCCGAACTGGCAACTACATTTACATTACCAAAAAGTTTAGCTTCTTTAATTGCTTTTTTAGCCCATGCTCCGGTATTGACATAATCCGCGGTGCCACCCTTGAGCAGGTTCATCGGGATCATTCCGAATTGCTGACTGGCTCCCCCCTGAAGGAACAGGACATGGTAATTGTCGGGGATGTTAAGGAGTTTTTTAAAATTTTCTTCCGCACTTGTTATTATTGCATCAAAATCCTTGGACCTGTGGCTTATTTCCATTACCGAAAGCCCGATCCCGTTAAGGCTGGTTAATTCTGCTTTGGCTTTTTCAAGTACTTCCTGTGGTAAAATCGCTGGTCCGGCATAAAAATTGTGTTTTTTCATTTTATCTCTCCCTAAAAAATATTTTAAATTGAATTATACTAAAAAACCCGTTATTCACAATGATTTATCCCTTTTTGTTTGATTTTTTTTTTATTTAAGAGTAATTAACATGAAGTGGAAGATAATATGGACAAGATCAGAGAAGCTGCAGCCCTGATCAGGGATGCCGATGCAATTCTAGTAGGGGCGGGAGCCGGGATGGGTGTAGATTCGGGACTTCCCGATTTTCGGGGAAATGAAGGATTCTGGAATGCTTATCCTCCATACAAAAAGCTCGGCCTGAATTTTTACCAGATGGCCAATCCCGAAGGATTTCAGTTTGATCCGAAGTTTTCATGGGGGTTTTACGGGCACAGGCTTAATCTATATAGAAAAACTATTCCACATAACGGATTCACTATACTTAAAAAATGGGCGAAAATGAAAAAGGATGATTTTTTCATTTTCACATCAAATGTCGATGGTCACTTTCAGAAGGCCGGGTTTTCTGAGAACAAAATAGAAGAGTGTCACGGTTCAATAAATTTTCTCCAGTGCACTTCAGCCTGCTCAGATATATGGAATGCTTCATCAATTGAAATTAAAGTTGATATTGATACTATGAGAGCGGAAGGAGATATTCCGGTTTGTGAAAAGTGCGGCTCTGTTGCAAGGCCTAACATACTTATGTTTGGTGACTGGAACTGGCTCTCTGACAGAACTCATATTCAACACAGGAATTTACTTGAATGGCGTGAAGGACTTTCGGGGAGAAAACTTGTGATAATTGAATGCGGAGCAGGGACAGCAGTCCCGACCGTAAGATATATGTCTGAAAAATTCCTCGATATGTTTGATTCGGTTCTTGTAAGGATAAACAAGAGAGATCCTCAGGTTCCTCAAGGTAATATCGGCATTGCCGCAGGTGCTGCAGAAGTGCTGAGTACTATTGACTCGATCATATCGGATCAGATGTCCTGAAACCATCCGTTCACAAGCCCTTTCGAAATTGCGAATGATTTTACTTCCTCATATTCTTCGGGTTTAAGTCTTTTCTTCAAATGTTCATCTCCGGAAGCGTTGTAGGCAGGAAAGAATTGGCTCATCAGGCTCAGATATGCATCTCTGAAATTACTTTCACCTATTTTCTTAAGGACATCTTTTGAATTCTTAATGTGGCCGGGAAGTATCAGGTGCCGTATTATCACACCTCTCACTGCAATCCCATTTTCGTCAACCAGAAGAGATCCAACCTGCCTGAACATTTCAGAAATTGTTTCAAAGGCCATTTCGGGGTAATCTGAGATACCTGAATATTTTTTTGAGATTACAGGATCGGAATATTTAAAATCGGGCATATATACATCAATTATGTTATTTAGTTTTTTGATTATCTCTTTCCTTTCATATCCCCCTGAATTGTAGACAACCGG
>JAGLQR010000211.1 GCA_023136725.1 Candidatus Aminicenantota bacterium | reverse complement strand
GAATTTGACCTGGAAAAAAAGAGAATTATACTTCTAGATAATCTTAACAGACCGGTCCGGGTCTGTGGAATGGTAAAAAATATGAATGAACCGGGAGGTGCCCCTTTCTGGATCGAAAACAGGAACGGTGAAACCACACTTCAGATCATTGAAGGATCTCAAGTTGACAAGGACTCGTCAGAGCAGAAAGAGATATTCACTCAATCCTCTTACTTTAATCCTGTTGACATAGTTTGTTCAATTAAAAACCATCGGGGGAATATCTTTGATCTGAATGAATTTATTGAAGAGACCAGATATTTTATTTCTGAAAAATCACATAGGAATGAAAAGATAAGTGTTCTCGAACATCCCGGTCTGTGGAACGGCTCCATGGAAAAATGGATATCATTATATGTGGAAGTACCTCTTACAACATTCAATCCTGTGAAATATGTAAATGATCTTCTTAAGGATAGCCATAAGCCTTCGACAGATACATCTTTTTCAGAGCTTTTTTGATAACTAAAATGAACAAAAAAAACTTATTTCCTATCAGTGCATGTACAGCCATTATCCTTGCGGGAGGGAAAAGCAGCCGGATGAATACAGATAAAAAACATCTGAAAATAAATGATTCATCACTATTTGACAGAGTACTATCACAAACTGAGAAACTCTTTAAAAATATAGTAATCAGTTCTTCTAATAATGAAGAAATTCAATCCGGAAGGTTCAGGGTTGTCAATGACATATATAGTAATAGAGGGCCGTTATCCGGTATCCTCTCAGGATTGATCGGATCAGCAAATGAGAAAAATTTTATTATTGCTGCAGATATCCCCGAATTATCAACAGAGTTAATCAGTGAAATGTATAATTTTACTGATGAATTTGAGATCGTGATCCCTGAATCGGGCATAAACAAGATCGAACCTCTTTTTGGATTTTATAATAAAAGCACAATTCCTGTTATAAGGAAAAACCTGAGTATGGGAAAGAATAAAATACTGGATATATTTGAAAACACTACAATTAAAATTGTCAGGATGAAAAACACTGACTGGTATTTCAATCTGAATACTGAAGAAGATTACAGAAAATACCTGCTTTACCTTAATAACAGGGATAAACCCGAAGCTACAAAAAGTTAAATATGCAATCTTATTTCATATACAAACTTTATATGCAATTTTATTTCATGTTTTTTTCTTGACTTTTCATTTCTCCGGATATATAAATAAACCATGAAGAGAAAATCTTCACATCTTAAATTTATGAGGATACCCGGTACAACCCTTGACCTCCCCCAATGGATAAATGAATATCCCAAACTGAATAATCAGGTGAAAGCAATAAGAGAGTCAATGGGGATATCCCAGGAGCAACTCGCAGAAAATATCGGACTTACATGGAGATCTATTCCCAATATTGAGAGTGGGAACGTCAATCCTAAGATCACAACCCTTCAGAAAATTGCAGATTATCTTAACTGCGATCTGAAAATACTTCTTATTCCAAGAGAAAAACTTCCTTTGGAAGAGAATGAACATGAACCTAAAAAAGAGAAAGAAGATACTCCAAATCAGAAAAAACTGACCTTCAGTCGGGCAAGTGACAATATCAATACTTCACAAGGTGAGGAATATGCTGTCGAGAAAAAAAAAGAGTATTTCTGGGACTGATCCATATTTGACTATGTACTGGTAATAAATTAATATTCTCCAATGAATATATTTTCATTTAATGGCTGGTCCGGTACTGGGAAAACCACCCTTATAGCAAAACTCATAACTGAATTATCAAGCCGTGGATGGAAGGTTATGGGTGTAAAGAAAGTTCCTGAAAAATTCCATCTGGAGCCGGAAGGGAAAGATAGCAGAAGATTCCTTGAACATGGAGCTGATACGGTATATCTGGTAGCAGAGAGACAATTGATGAAAATGAGATCAATTAGTAAACCGGAAGATTATTTTATATTTGCCCATGAAGACCAGGAAGAACATGATTTTGTATTAATTGAAGGATTATCAACCAAGGGTGCTTTCATTTTCGAAGTTTATAATCCCGAAATATCAAAAGATCTGAAAACTGAAAAAGATATTCTAAATGCCGTGATCTCTGAATATCAGGTCTTTGACGATATTAAATATTTTAACCGGGATGATATCGGAAATATAGCAAATCATCTGGAAGTACTTAAAAAATCATAGAGGAGGTCTGATGAAAAGTTATAGAAAAGAATTATGGTTTGAAACACAGAAGAGAAGAGAATTGATCCATATAACTCCTCATATTGAGGAGTGCCTTAAAGAAAGTGGCATTACGGAAGGGATGATTCTTTGTAACGCAATGCATATTACATCCAGTGTATTTATAAATGATAATGAACACGGACTTCATAATGATTACGAAATATGGCTTGAGAAACTCGCTCCCGAGAAACCCTACTCCCAATATCAGCATAATGGTTTCGAAGATAATGCCGATGCACATTTAAAAAGGACTATAATGGGAAGAGAAGTGATGATTGCTGTTACAGAGGGAAAACTCGATTTCGGACCCTGGGAAGAAGTGTTTTATGGGGAATTTGACGGGAAAAGGAGAAAACGAATACTCGTGAAAATTATAGGGGAATAGAAGCAATGGCAGAGTAAATATCCAATGCATCTCCATAGATGATCACATACCCTTAAAAAAAATAAAAAAAAGTCCAAATTTTGTTTCATTTCAATCTGTATTTATGATAAAATTGCATCTAAAAAAATGGATATTCATACACAATCAATTATCCTTACCGGTGAGATTAGCTAATCGAAAACAAGATGATAATCCAACAATTTAAATCTGAAGAAGTTCCACATTTTTATAACTTTATATCAAATCCTGAACCACAGGGGTGAATGCATGGATAAAGAAGAAAAACAAATCAATGAAGCAGCTTTAGAGATCCGTAAAAATAAGCAGCCGTCAAAAAAAGAGAATATTATTGAACTTGTTAGTCAGTATTGTAAAGGATGTGGACTATGTGTCGACAGTTGTCCTACCGGAACACTCCTCCTTGAAGATAACATTCATAGCAAATTTGGAATATCAGTTATGGTCGATGCACCTGAATATTGTATCGGCTGTAAAATGTGTGAACGGAGATGTCCTGATTTCGCAATATTCATAAACCATGAGAAGGATAAGGAAGAACAATGAGCAAAAGAAAAGTATTTCAGGGAAATATTATAGTTGCGAAGGCAGCGATCGCTGCAGGATGTAATTTCTTCGCAGGATATCCAATTACACCTTCATCTGAGATCTCTCAACACCTTTCAATGGAATTTCCGAAAATGGGACGTGATTTTATCCAGATGGAGGATGAGATCTCTGCTCTGGGTGCATGTATTGGAGCCTCTCTCTCGGGAAAAAAGGTACTTACAGCCACAAGCGGGCCGGGATTTTCATTAATGCAGGAACATCTTGGACTGGCAGTAATGGCAGAGATACCTCTGGTAATTGTAAACGTAATGAGGGGAGGTCCTTCAACGGGTTTACCAACCAAGCCGTCTCAGGCGGACATGATGCAGACCAGGTGGGGAACTCACGGAGATCATCCGATCATCGTTCTCTATCCTGCTTTTGCAGATGAGATATTTTCCGAGACTGTGAGGGCCATTAACCTCTCTGAAAAATTCTGGAACCCGGTTATACTTCTTCTTGATGAAGTGATAGCTAAAGCTCATGAAGATATAGAAATCCCGGAAAAAAAAGATATCAACATTTATACTGAAAAAGTAAATGTTGTAAAAGACCTGAATATATATGATAGAAACATCGGGGAAAATCCTCCAAGAGTAGACTTTTTCAAGGGATATCCGATCCATATTGATGGATTAGAGCATGATTCACA
>JAGLQR010000210.1 GCA_023136725.1 Candidatus Aminicenantota bacterium | reverse complement strand
GACAGGTTCATAGAAGGGACAATGGCATTCGCGATAGATAATGGACATATCCTGGGGGTTCTGAAAAAATTCCAACAATATTCAGAAAACCTTTAAAATATCTTCTATAAGAGAATACTTCATTTTTTTTCGATCGCATTAGCAATGAAAAAGAGAATTATGTAAATGATCGATCCAACTATTAGAAATAGAATGTGATCACCTGATATCAGCCACTTTTCTACCGCATTAGCAATATCGCCAAGTTTTGTACTTCCAAACCTGAACAATTTGAAAGTAAGAAAACTTCCAAATACGAATAATGTAAGTAATCCTGATGTGAACTGGATAAATTTTGTGTACCCGAGTAAATAGATCCCGATAAATATCAGCCCGGAATTCAAGACAAAAAATACAGAAAAAACAATCGTGATATGATCAGATAATATCAGAGCTTCATTTCCTGCCGAGAAAACTGAGTATATCCCCCGGTTTACAAGTCCCAGGAATATTACAACTATGATCGGGGTAAAAAATTTCACAAGTGTTATATTCCACTTTTTGATAGGAAGGATCTGATAAAACCTGTATCCATTGTTAATATCTTCATATTGCTCATTCAGCATAACTGTAAGAATCGTGATCACAAATGTAAATGATATCTGTACAAATACAGCAATAGGAAAGATCTCAGCTGCATTTTTGATATTCCAGAACAGGAATAGCGGTACCATAACAATAAGTGCAAATATAGATGGGGTTTTTAGGTCTTTTATGAGGATTCGGCCCATTCTTATACCTCCTCACTTGTTTCTTTTACCCTGACAGCTATTTTGTACAGGTAGCAATATAGCACTCCTCCTGCCGGTACCAGAAAAAGCCAGATTCTGCTGTCAGCAAATTTGATAACTGCCTGCTTATTTATGTTTAATCCCGGGAATATAAAATCTCCTAAAAAAAAGATCAGGAGGACCAGGATTATCAGGAAGAAAAACCAGAAATATTTTGTCATCCTGTTATAACCGAATTTGAAGATACCTATATACATTTGAGCTCCATAAAGCAGACAAACCACTCCCCATAGAAGTCCTATCATGATCATCATATTGAGTTTTTCAGGAGATTTTGTTCTTAAAATTAGAAGAAAGATATTCAATCCGGTTACAAGCATTACAGTACCAAGAACAAGGATGAATTTCGAAGATACTATTTCTTTATTCGTGACAGGAAGAATACCTAAAATTTCATATCCATTGTTCTTCTCTTCATAACTTTCACTTGTTGTAAGTGACCCGCTGACAAGTAGAAAAGCCCAGAAACAGAGGAAAACAAAAACAGGGAGCTTTCCGCCCTGATAGAATTCTCTAAAATAAAAGATCAGGAAAATTCCCAGAGGGATAAGATATCTGAGATAATTCAGTGATTGCACTCTGATCAATTTCCACATATTATTCACCGTTCACGAGTGATATCAGGATATCATCGAGACCGACATTCTCAACCTTAATATCACCCTGCTTAATCCCTGTTATTAAAGATCCTGCCATTTCCTGATATTTATCTGTAATACCCGAACTACCGAATAATTGTTTTTCAACATTCATTAACTTCTTCTCTATCCCTTCCGGAAGAGAATCGGGTTTATAATTTATTTTTTTCCATCTGGCCAGAAGTTCATCCTTTACCTCTGAGATAATTATCTTTCCGTTCACCATATAGGAGATGTGATCAGATATCCTGAACAGATCATCCGTAATATGTGAGGAGACAAAAACAGATAATTCCTCTTTTTGTTTTAATTCCAATAGCAGGTCAAGTATTTCTCTGCGAATGATCGGATCAAGGCCGGATGTCGGTTCATCGAGTATCAAAAGTTCAGGATTATGAGAAAGAGCAACAGCAAATGATAACTTTACCTTCATCCCTTTTGAAAAATTCTTTATTTTTTTATTGGCGGGAAGTTGAAACTTTTCAATAAAAGCACTAAAAATATCAGAGTCCCAATTATTGTAGAATCCGGATACAAATTTTTCTGTCCATTTTATTGTTTTGTTCTGATAGAAATACTGCTCTTCTCCTACATACCCTATTCTGTTCTTCATTTCCTTCTCATCATTCTTATAATTGAGCCCGAATATTGATATATCTCCCGAATTTTTCTTTATCATGTTCATAATCAGTTTTATTGTCGTTGTCTTCCCTGCACCGTTAGGCCCGATAAGGCCGGTTATAGTTCCGCGTACCAATTTTATAGAAATATTGTCCAGGGTAAATCCCTGATATTCCTTTCTTAGGTTATTTGCTTCAAGTATATATTTCATTATTTGTTCTCCTCCAGTTCTTTGATCAATCTGATTATATCTTTTGAATTAATACCAAATTTTTCATTTGATCTTAAGATTATTTCTAACTCAGAACTGAGTGTTAAAAGCTTCATTTTTTTTAATTTATCCTTATTTATATCTACAACAAAAGAACCCATCCCTGCCCGGGTAAAAATATATCCCTCCTGTTCAAGATCAGCATAAGCCCTCTTGACAGTTATCTCACTTATCTTTAACTCTCCTGCAACTTCCCGGATCGAGGGTAGTTTATCATCCGGATTTAATGTTCCGTCTGTAATAGCATCAATTATCTGATCCGTGACCTGCTGATAAAGGGGTGCAGGATTTTGATGGGATATGACAATAAACACTTATAAAGCTCCATGACCGAGAATAAGCATTACAAGGAAAAGAACCACCCACAAGATAAACAAAAATATATTTTTCATTCCAGCCTCCTACTGTGCTTATTGTATATACACAGTATATATTCAGAATACGGACTTGTCAACAAAAAAGTTTATTTAAGGAGCCTGAGATCAACATTAACGACAAGAAAATAAATTGATTTGTGAATAATAGTTTTCGTAAAAGAGAAATTTGGTTATAATGTGATGGATGGAGGAACAAATGAAAAAACTAACAACCTTATTAATCGCAATTTTTATTCTAAGTGCTTATTCAATAGCTGAGGTCAGAATTGGATTCGTTAATACTCAGCAGATAATATCCAGCACGAAAATAGGTATGCAAGTGGCAAAGAAACTGGAAAAGAGACAAAAAGAGGAGAGGGATAAGATCCTTGCTTTTCAGGGAAAGATCGACAAACTTGAAAAAGAGAAGTCTTCTCCGTCCTTAACCCAGCCTCAAAAGCAATCTAAAATGAGAGAAATATTCAATGCAAAAAAGGAACTTAAGACAAAATATGATAAGTTAACTGCCGATTTTCAGAAATACACACAAAATGAGCTGAAGACCCTGGAGAACAAAATAAATCCTATAATCCAGAGTATAGGAAGAGCAAAAGGTTATACAGCAATCTACGATGTCCAGAGATCAGGAACAATTTATATAGACAATTCTGTAAATATCACTAAAGAAGTTATTGATGCCATAAACCTGAAGTACCCTCAGTAATATGATTTAGAAATCATCATATATATTTTTTGTTGTCTAAAACTTGCCTTATAGTTTTCAGGAATTCATTTATCTGCATGGGCTTTTGTATAATTTTATCAATATTTCTATTTTTTGTACTATCAAAATTTACCGCTTCACTAAAACCGGTACATAAGATGATGGGAATATTTTTACGGATCAATTTTATTTTCTCTGCAAGTTTCAGCCCGGTCAGATTAGGCATTGTCTGATCAGTGATAATAAGATCAAATTTGGATGGATCTTTAGAAAATAATTCCAACGCTTTTGTACTGCTGTTTCTTGTAGTAGTTGAATACCCCATTATCGTAAACATTTCTTCATAGATATTAGTTATATTAAATTCATCGTCAACAAATAAAATCCTTTCTGTACCTTTCTGAAGTGGCTCCTCTTTCTCTTTCCTTTGTTTTAATTC
>JAGLQR010000021.1 GCA_023136725.1 Candidatus Aminicenantota bacterium | reverse complement strand
TTGATAATAATGTTATAGTGGATATAGGGCAGAAAACAGAAGGGATATTAAATAAAGAGGAACTTCTCGACTGGGAAGGTAACTTCAACCATAAGATAGGAGATAACGTAACCGTTGTATGCCAGAATGTAAACATGAAACAGGGATATCTTATTGTTTCAAAAAAGAATGTGGATCGGGCTGAAGGGTGGAAAAAGATCTCTGATGCTTATGATAACAATTCAACAATTCCCGGAAGGATCATGAATGTTTCCATTGATGGCAGAGGTTTTAAAGTTGATGCAGGAGCTGAAATGTTCCTGCCTATGACACAGGCAGATATCAGAAAAGTAAAAAATCCTAACAGCCTTGTAGGAAAAAAGTTTGATTTCAAGGTTGTAAAGCTTAATCCTAAGGAAAAATCCGGAGTATTGTCAAGAAGAATCCTTATGGAGGAAGAGAGATCAAAGGAGCTTGAAAGTCTTTTTTCCACTTTAAAAGAAGGTGACTTATTGAAAGGTGTCGTCACAAGGATTGAAGATTACGGTGCTTTTGTGAATATAGGAGCTATTGACGGCCTTCTTCATAAGGATAATATTTCTTACAGCAGAATTAACCACCCCAAGGAAAAATTGAGGAAAGATGATGAACTGGAAGTAAAAGTTCTCAGCATTGATAAAGAGAACAACAAAGTATCTCTCGGACTGAAACAAAAATATCAGGATCCATGGATTGATATTAAAGATAAATATCCGGTTGGACATCGCCTTGAGGCAAAAGTTATGAAAACTGTAGATTTCGGAGCTTTCATCGAACTTGAAGAAGGAGTTGAAGGATTACTTCACATATCAGACCTTACCTGGGAAGGGAAACCAAAATCCGTAGAAGAATATGTAGGAGTTGGAGAAAGGATGTGGGTTCAGGTTATAGAGCTTAACCCGGATGAGAGAAGGATCAAGCTCGGCTTGAAACAACTCGGAATGAGGCCAGAACTCAAATATATGGAAAATCATAACAAGGGTGAAATTGTTGATGGCCTCGTTAAGAAGATAATCAAATCACGTGTTTTTGTTGAGCTTGCAAAGGGGATAGAAGGTGTGATCAAAATATCTGACATATGTTATTTTAGAATTGACTCGCCTGAAGATTACCTCAAAGAAAAGGAAAAAATCAAAGCAATGATCATCAGCGATGATCTTGACATGAACTATAAAGTAAAGCTTGGATATAAACAGCTTCATGAAGATCAATGGAATAAATTTTTTGCTACACATAAGCCCGGGAACAAAATTAATGTGAAGGTTAAAGCGGTTACTGAAACAGGGATCAGATGTGAGATAAGTGAATTCATCGAAGGTTTCATCCGTCTTGGCGAGATAGATGAAAAAAAGATCACTTTTGAAGAAGCTAAGGAAAAATTCCTTACAGGTACTGAATATGAAGTGGTAGTCCAATCTACAGACAGAACCAGAAAAAGAGTCTATCTGAGTTTCAGAGAATTGAAAAGGAAGAAAGATAAAGAGGATCTTGAAAAATATGGTAAGTCCGAAAACGAATCGATTACTACCGTAGGAGATCTCTTTGAGAGTGCATTAGATAAAAAGAAATGAAATTTCTGTCAGCTCCGTGGAGATGGGATTTTATTTCCAGTTCTGGCAAAAAAAAAGGCTGTATATTCTGTAACCTCCCGAAAAAACTGAGCCGGGATTCTCTGATCTGTTATCTGGGTGATGAATTTTTCGTAATATTGAACAAATATCCTTATAGTTCCGGGCACCTTATGATAGTTCCTTACGATCACATCAATTCCCCGGAAAAGATATCTCCGGAATCTTCCATTGAATTATGGAATTTAATGAATAGAGCTATAAGTATACTGAAAAAGAATTTCTCTCCCGACGGATTCAATATCGGGATGAATATAGGCGGTGCGGCAGGGGCAGGAATCAAAGAACACGCCCACCTTCATGTCGTCCCGAGATGGAACGGTGATGCCAACTATATGGGTGTGATAGGTAACACTAAAGTAGTGTCTTATGATATTTACCATGTTTACGAAAAAATGAAAGAGGGTTTTAGCGAATGAAATTTACAAAGCTGATCATTGTTCTTACACTGGTTCTCTCATTCACAGGATGCAGAAATAGCAGGGCATCTCACATATTCCTCATAACAATTGATACGATGAGAGCTGATGCCGTTAATTACAGTATCGGGAATATGGAAACACCTAATATTGCATTACTTTCATCCGGAGGAACAACTTTCAATAATTGCTATTCAGTCATTCCGATCACTCTCCCTTCACACGCTTCAATGTTCTATTCACAATATCCCCATGATCTGCGGTTGTACAACAACGGGCAGGTTAACAACGCCCGGCATCCATCCCTGACACAATTGATGAAAAAGAACGGATTCAGGACAGCTGCAGTGATCTCACTCGGAGTATTAAAAAATGATTTCGGCCTGGACAGGGGATTTGATAATTATATTGAGAATTTTTTACCATCTGTATGGACAAAATCAGCAGAGGAAGTTAACCGGGACCTTTTCCCCCTGATAAAGGAAATGAAAGACAAAAGATCATTTATATGGGCCCATTATTCTGACCCTCATGAGCCATATTTCCCTCCCTATTTTGATGGCAAATTTGAGATATGGTCGGATAACACTAATATATTTTCGATCAGCAACAGCCTTTATCCTCTTGTGAAAAAGAGTATTGAACTTAAGCCTGGGAAGACAAAAATAAAGTTCATATCAAAGGTCGCATCACAGATAGAGAGTGATCCCGGATTAAGCATTACCGGCATTACTTACTCGGATCTGATATTTGAAACAGAGGACCCGGAGAACATTAACGTTGTTTATCCCGCCAACTGGCGTTTGAAGGGAAATAAAGCTAATAATTATTTTTCAGAGGACCTTGAATCTGTTTTTACAATTATTAACAACAGCGGGAAGCCTGCAAGAGTGAATCTCAGTTTTTTATACACTCTTAATGAGGATAACAGCAGTAAGAAGAAACTATATCTGGAAAGTGTAAAATATCTGGATCATCATATTGGAGAACTTATCAATTTTCTGAAAGAAGAAAAAATTCTCAGCAGATCAATTATTCTGGTTGTAGGAGATCATGGTGAAGGATTTGGCGAATACCTTGATCATTACGGACACATCCATTATCTGAATAAGATATATTCACATGTACCCTTTATTATATATGGAAAAGGGATCAAAAATGGGGAGATAAGAAGCGATCTTACATCCAACCTGAACATTGCACCTACGATCCTTGAAATGGCAGGAATAAAGAAGCCGGAATTCATGCAGGGTAGTTCTGTTATATCTTCAAAAGGTGATAATAAACTCATATTGGAAACATTCTCTCCCGAAGCATATTTCGATGCTTTCTCAGTGATCGAATTCCCAAACCAGATATTATTCTACCCCGGGAGATCAGAAAACAGAATAGAATACATCGATCTGGAAAATGATCATTCAGGCACTATTACCAATAATAAGAACATTTCCGAACAATCAAGATCGAAATTATTAAAATCGATCCTCAGTATCTCAAGATCGATAACTGCAACAAAGGGTAAGATCGGAAAGAGAAAAAGGATACACGAAGATATATTGAAATCATTGGGGTACCTATGAATAAATTAAATGCGCCGAAGGGAACGAAAGATATCTACTCTCCTGAAGTTGAAAAATGGCAATATTTTGAAGATCGTATAAGAAAATACTTCAGGCTATTCAGCTATAATGAGATCAGAACTCCCATATTCGAAAGGAGTGAACTATTCTCAAGGGGAATAGGAAACGAAACCGAAGTTGTTCAGAAAGAGATGTATACATTTGAAGATAAGGCAGGAAGGAGTATGACACTCCGTCCGGAGAACACCGCTTCTGTTGTCAGGTCATTGATTGAACACAATCTCATGAATGAGCTCTTCCCGCACAGATTTTTTTATATCGGCCCCATGTTCAGATATGATAAACCCCAGAAAGGGCGATACAGACAATTTCATCAATTCGGTGTTGAGGTATTCGGTGATAATTCCCCTTATGTTGATGCAGAAGTGATATTTTCAGCTCTGGATTTTTTAGAAACACTGAATATAACCAACATGAAACTTTTTATTAACTCTGTAGGATGTTCCGACTGCAGGCCCGGGTATCTTGAAAAGCTGACAATTGAAGCAAAGGAAAACAGAGAGCATTTCTGCTCCGATTGTCAGAGAAAGATAGACACTAATCCACTGAGAATTTTTGACTGCAAAGTGGAGTCTTGTATAACCCTCGCTGATACCCTGCCGAATATAACCGATCATCTTTGTGCAGATTGCAGTTCACACTATAAAGAGGTAAAGAACAATCTTCAACTCCTCGGGCTGGAGTTCACTGAGAACAAGAAACTTGTAAGGGGGTTGGACTATTACACAAAAACTGCTTTTGAAATTACATCTTCAAAGCTGGGGGCCCAGAATGCCATTCTCGGCGGAGGAAGATATAACAACCTTGTAAAAGAACTCGGAGGGCAGGACCTGCCCGGAATAGGATTCTCGGGAGGCATCGAAAGAATTCTTCTCAATATGGATACTCCGCCTTCTGATGATACAAAGAAATTATTCATTGCTTATCAGGGAGACGATGCAATGGCTGAAGCTTTCAAACTTTCAAATCAATTAAGAAAGAAAGGTTATATAATTTACCAGGATTATTCATCAAAAAAATTTGGCAAACAACTTACAGAAAGGGATAAAACTGGGTGCAGATTTCACACTGATCCTTGCAGAAGAAGAACTTGCAAATAATGAAATTTCGATAAAAAATATGCAAACGAGAGAACAGATCAAAATAGGAAGGGAGGACCTGGACAAATGGCTGAAGAAAAATTGTTAAAGAGAGATCTATATTGCGGACAAATAAACGAGAAATATCTCGACAAAGAAATTATAGTTTACGGATGGGTTAATAAAAAAAGGGAACTTGGAGGACTTACATTTATCGATCTTAGAGACAGAGAGGGAATACTTCAGATAGTCATCAATGAAAACTTTGCTGATAAGGATTTGATAAAGGAGATCAACAATGAATATGTCATCGCAGTGAGCGGGACAGGTGATACAAAGATCTAATCCGAACCCTGAAATGTTTACCGGTAATATCGAATTAATTGCGGAAAACATCACTATTCTGAATTCATCGGAACTCCCACCATTCTTCCCCGAAAACAATGATGATGTTTCTGAAGAACTCAGGTTCAGGTATAGATATCTTGATCTCAGGAATAGTAAACTCCAGAAAAATTTCAGGATCAGAAGCGAAGTTAATCTTAATGTCAGAAATTATCTGAACTCAAAGGGATTTCTTGATATTGAAACACCCATGCTTACTAAAGCCACCCCGGAAGGAGCCCGTGATTATCTGGTCCCCTCCAGAATTTATAAAGGAAAAATGTTCGCTCTTCCTCAATCCCCGCAGCTGTTCAAACAATTATTGATGATATCCGGATTTGAGAGGTATTATCAGATAGTAAAATGCTTCAGGGATGAAGATCTCAGAGCAGACAGACAACCGGAATTTACCCAGATCGATATAGAAATGAGCTTTGGTGAGCCTGAAGAGCTTTTTGAAATCATCGAAGGATATGATAAAAAACATTTTTTCTATCAATGGAAAAGATATCAGGAGGTAAGTTTCTTATAAAAACTTATGAAGAGGTAATGGAAAAATACGGTTCCGACAAACCCGATCTGAGAATTCCTCTTGAGATCAGGGACTTTACATCAAACTCGGGATCACTGGGATCAAATATTCTTGACTCGATCATAAGTAAAGGGGATGTTATAAAAGGCCTTATCCTTGAAAATGGATCAGGATACTCAAGAAAAATTCTTGATAATATAAACGAGTATATAAGAGAATTGGGTGGAGCAGGAGCCATATGGATGAAAAAAGGTGAAGAGGGGTTCAAATCTTCTTTAAAAATTGACAGCTCGTCCATAGAAAAATTCTTTAAAGCCGAATCTGTCGGGGAGAGTGATATTGTTTTCCTGATAGGAGGCCCGAAAGAGCAGGCATTGAACCTCACAGGAAGGCTGAGAGAATATCTTGGCAAAGATATGATAGATAAAGATAAACTTGAATTTTTATGGGTAGTGGATTTCCCATTGTTCTTCTATAATGAAGACGAACAGAGGTTTGACTCAAACCATCATCCATTCACATCTCCAAAGCTCGATGAGATCGATCTCCTTGATTCCGATCCTCTGAAAGTGAACTCGATCGCATACGATCTGGTTCTGAACGGAGTAGAGATCGGAGGTGGAAGCAGGAGGATCAACAATATAGACCTTCAGAGAAAGATCTTCAGATTATTAAAACTCTCGGATGAGGAGATCGATGAAAAATTCGGATTTTTTATAAATGCCTTAAAATTCGGTGCACCTCCTCATCTCGGAATTGCACTCGGAATGGACAGGATAGTCATGCTCTTAACCGGAGAGGAATCGATAAGAGAAGTAATATCATTTCCAAAGACAACTTCCTCACTCTGCCTGCTGACCGGATCCCCTTCCACAGTCTCCGGTAGACAGCTTGAAGAATTAAATATAGAATTTTCTGACAAGAAAAAATAATCCCATTTCTTATAAGGGGTAATTTTGATTATCACCAAATTCAAGCCTTCAAATTGAATTGAATCAATCTATCCATTATGCTATAATATAGGTTTTTAACGATATCTTTTTTGGAATGATTCCATATTTAGAGAAGGAGGAGCAAATGTCAAAACCAGAAGAATTGAACAAAATTCTAGTAAAATTACAATCAAGTACCAACGATTTTGAGGCCAGTGCAATTATTTCCGAAGATGGGCTGATCATAGCCCACATTCTGCCCCAGGGGCTCTCAGAAACACAAATTGCTGCAATGAGCGCTGCAATGATGAGCATGGGGGTTAAAACATCTGAGGAGTTAAAAAGAGGCAAACTCCAGCAATTATTCTTAAAAGGTGAAAACGGGCATGTTGTGATCACTCAGTCCGGTCCTCACTCTGTACTTTTAACTTTAACAAGAGAGGATGCAAAACTCGGACTCGTTTTTCTCAGTATGTCAAGAGCAGCAGAAGAGATAGAAAAAGTGTTATCAGCTTTCTAAACATAGCAAAAGAAATGTGGAATTATTTTTCAGACTTGAAGTAAGGAGAAATCTTAATGATAGAATTATTTAATAATAACGGCCATAAAAATATTATGTTTAATGACCTTTCTGTCGGCAATATGATTCAGGCTACGCAACATATAATAATGGATGGAGATGAAGCCATATTGCTGGATCCGGGTGGCCATAAGGTTTATGCTGCATTGATCACAAAAATGGCAGATGCTATCAGTTCAGTGTCAAAAATAAAACATATTTTTTTCTCTCACCAGGACCCGGATATAGTAGCCTCTGCCAATGCATGGCTGATGATGACAGATGCAAAAGCATATTTACCGGAAATATGGATCCGTTTTATCACTCATTTCGGAGTTGATGATATAGTTTTAAAACAGATCACCCCTATTCCCGATCAGGGTATGGATATTACATTAAGCGGGAAGAAATTAAATGCGATACCGGCCCATTTCCTCCATTCCACCGGCAATTTTCAACTATATGACCCTGAATCAAAGATACTATATTCAGGTGATCTGGGTGCATCATTCGGACAAACATACGATTTTGTTGAATCTTTTGAGGATCATATCCAACACCTGGAAAGCTTCCATAAAAGATATATTGCAAGTGGCGACCTTCTGAAGAAATGGGTAAAAATGATAAGAAAATATGATATTGAAATCATTGCGCCTCAACATGGAGCTATAATGAAGGGCAAAGATACAATAGAAAAATACCTTACATGGCTGGAAAATCTCAAATGCGGAATAGACCTAATGGATGACAACCTGATATTTCAGAGTTAAGTAAAAATAAAAACAACCATGAGTAATAATACAATCCTTATTATAGATGATGACCAGGTCACTACAGCGGTTATAGAAGAATACCTGGTTGATTTCGGGCTGAAAGTTATAACCGCACAAAACGGAGATGAAGGTATCGAGGTCATGAGGAAATCCAACCCCGACCTGATACTTCTGGATATAATGATGCCGGGAAAAGACGGAATACAGATATTAAAGGAGATAAAGTTAACTCCAGGATTATCAAATACACCTATTCTTCTCCTCTCGTCCGTAGACAGAACTAATATAAAGGTCAAAGGGTTGGAGCTTGGTGCTGATGATTACATAACAAAGCCTGTCGATAAGGCCGAGCTTCTTGCACGGATACAATTATCCCTGAAAAGATCATCAAAAGACAAAAAAGATCCGGGTATCCTGGAGGGGGAGTTATCAAATTTTTCACTTGCTGACCTGCTTCAGAGTTTTGAGATGGGGAAAAAGACTGCAACAATTTTATTTCCCGATATGGATGGGGAAATTATTATAAAAAACGGAGCAATGATCAAATCCCGGCAGGGTCTTTTTACTAAAACCAAGGCTGTTAACAGGATATTTTTTCTCGAGACGGGGAAATTTATTGTGAAGTTCAATAAGATCAATGATCATACTGATAATGATGACCTCAACATAACGAGTCTGTTAATGAGCAATATTTCTTATATTGATGAAGTAAGGCTAATGCAGAAATCAATTTCAAATGACCCGGAAGGTATCAGAGTAACACAGGAGTTTAAAGATCTTACAGGACTGGATATCATTGAATCCGATAAACTTACAAATATTAATGATATTATTGTAAAAATGGAAGGTAGTCTCAAAGAGAATGTGGAATCTTTAATTCAGATCAACAAGAATTTTCCGCATATAGTTAAAAATGAGCATTAAATACAGGAGATAGCTTGATGGGAAAAATAATAATGATAGCAAGCCAGAAAGGGGGCGTCGGGAAAACTACCGTTGCTTTTAACCTGGCTTACAGCCTCGGTAAAATGGGCAATTCAGTCTTATTGGTCGATGGGGACCCACAGGGAGGCGTTGCAAATGCAAGCAATCTTAAGGGGAGGACAGAGCTCGGTATTCTGGATATAATCACCGGGAAGTGCACTCCTGACGAAGCAGTGCAGAGTACCAGAGATGGTTCGATGAGTGTCCTGGGAGTCGGGGAACTTTCAACATCTGATATATTCCTTCTCGAGGACAAAGCAAGGACCGGTGAGCTGGGTGCAATAATAAAGGAATTTTCAGGAAAGTACCAATATGTAATAATTGATACTCCTGCAGGGGTGGGTACATTAGTTTCATCATTGATGCAGATAAGCAATGACCTGATACTGGTAATTAATTGCAAGACATTCTCTCTCCGGTCCTTACCGATTTTTCTCAGAACAATCAAAGAGATCAAAGATAATCACAATAAAGATCTTGATCTCAATGGAGTCATAATTAATATGTTTAGAAGTGGAAGTGAATATGAAAAAAATATTCTGGAGCAAATAAAAAAAGTCTTTCCCAGAGAGGTGTTTTATAACACGATCATCCCTGAAAGTGATTATTTTGAAAAAGCAAGTATGTATTCTGTTCCGGTATCAATGATGCCTCAGGGAAATGTTGCTTCAAAACCATTTATTGAGTTAGCTCTTGAGTTAAAAGAGAGAGAAACAAAAAATATTACAGGAGAGACAGATGAAGATCCAAGTATGGGACTCTTTTAATTTTTCTGAAACTACAAGCCTGTTTAATGAATTACTAAAGGATATTCCCCTCTCAAAAAATACTACCGGTAAAGGTGAAGAATTCATTACTCAAAAGGTTTTTAAAGATAACGGAGAATTTGAGCAGGATAAAAAGATATTAATTGATAAAAGTGATACCGGCCATTCAGAATTTACAGACAAAGGATTTTCAACTATTGAAACTTCTTATAAAGAACCACCCCCCCAGTTGGAAGACGAAGGCGCAAATTTACTGGAGAGATCATTATCGGGAATGTGTAAACGGGGAGGGTTTCATGGTGCTGTAATAGCTGACCTTGACGGATTGCCTGTTGCTGTTTTCAACAGCCCTGTAAATGAGGATATCCTGGCTGCATATACAACGATCCTCGGAGAATCACTTGAAAAAGCTGCATCTTTCCTAAACCAGCCCGATGCGAACAATATCTCTATTGATATAAATATTCTGGATAAGATAGTCTTGAGAAAATTCACTCCGGACAAAACTTCCTACTATCTGATGGTGATTTCCCCTCAGAATATTGACGGAAGAGCTGAAGTGGAGTTGGTGATCAACCAGATTTCTCAGATATTGCAATAATAACAATATCTGATTGAATACATACTTTTTAACGAGAATAAATAAGTATAAAGGATAATACCATGAAAAAGTCAGATAAAAATATGATCGATCCCGGATTCGAGGAAATGGCAAATAATATTCCCATCGGTCTATATAAAACTACCCTGGACGGAAACTTTGTCAGAGTAAATTCCTTTCTCATAAATATGTTCGGATTTGACTCTGAAGATGAAATAATGAATTTAAATGTTTCAAGCCTTTATTATGAAAAAAATGAAAGAGACAAGTTGATTAAAAGGTATAAGAAGATCAATAAGGTCAAAAATCACGAAGTAAAACTAAGGAAAAAAGATGGAACTTCATTTTTCGGTTCGATCACCGAAATGGCTATTTCAGATGATTCAGGAAAAATTATATATTTTTATGGAATACTTGAGGATATTTCTGACAAAAAAAAGAGAGAAGAGGAGATCACAAAATTGGCCACTCTTGTCGATCAGGCAGCTGTTTCCATAGTATTAACTGATCTTAGTGGAAATATTCAGTATGTGAACCCATGGTTCGAAAATAAAACAGGTTATAAAAAGGATGAGGCAATAGGGAAAAACCCGAGGATATTAAAATCAAAAAATTCCAGTTATCCTGAGCATTATTTCAAAACCATGTGGGAATCAATAAATAATGGAGATAATTGGCTGGGCCAGTTCACAAACCAGAAGAAATCAGGAGAAGAATATATCGAGGAGGCGGCAATTTTCCCTATCAATTCTAAGGATGGGAAAGAGATATTAGGTTTCGGCGCAGTAAAAAAAGATATCACCCAGCAGATCGAACTTGAGAGAGAGCTGGAGTACTCACTCAGGGAAATGGAATCACTAAAGGAAAAAGCAGAATCAGCATCAAAGCTGAAATCTATTTTTCTCGCAAATATGTCTCATGATATCAGAACACCTCTAAATGCTATTATCGGATTTTCAGATCTTCTCAAAAAACACAAACTTGACAATAAGCTTGATGGGTATGTAAATAATATTATCAGGTCCGGAAACATCCTCTTAAACCTGATAAATGATATTTTAGACCTCTCAAAAATTGAAGCCGGACAAATGAATATGATCCAAAACACATTATTTTTAGATGACCTTGCTGAAAATATCAAATCAATCTTTGATGATCAGTTCAGAAAAAAAAAGATAGATTTCAAGATTTCGAAAGGGAAAAATCTTCCTGACAGGATATATAATGATCAATCCAGAATTCAGCAGATCCTCATCAATCTGCTATCCAACTCCCTGAAATATACTCTGAAAGGAGAGGTCCTCTTAAAGATGAAATATAATGATCGAAAAGATATAATTGAATTTTCAGTAAAAGATTCCGGCATAGGAATTCCTGAAGAGATTCAGGACAAATTGTTTACACCGTTCTTTTCCAACAGAACCCTTCATGATATAGATGACTTCAGTACGGGACTGGGTCTTGCCATTTGTAAAAACCTGGCTGAACTTTTAGAAGGTAACATTAAAATGAGCTCGGAGTTCGGCATTGGCTCTGAATTTATTCTCGAACTCCCGGCAAATTCATCTGAAGTTGAGGAGATATTGCAACTCAAAGATAGTCTCTTCACATTGGAGGGCAAAGATATTGGTGAATATGCAAACAAGAATATTCTGATAGCTGAAGATAACCCGGTGAATGCCGAACTTCTTTATGAAGCCCTGGAGATGAGAGGATTCAGAAATATCAGCATTGTAACCGATGGAGAAGAGGCAATTGAAAACGCTATTAAAGAATTGCCGCAATTGATCATAATGGACAACAAAATGCCGAAAGTATCAGGACTTGAAGCATTAAGAGTTATAAGGGATCGGGGATTCGAGAATCCGGTCATTATACTCACTGCTGATGCCATCGAAGAATTAGAAAAAGATAAGATCAAAGTTATGCCTGAAAGTTATCTTACAAAACCGATAGATTTTAAATTATTGTTCGAAGAGATATGCCGTGTCCTGAAACATAATTATAAAAATGATAAAAAGAACATTAAGGATAAATCAAAAAATATAAGGCCTGGATTAATAATAAGTAAAAGTGTATCCGAAAATATTAAAAATGTTTTTTTAAAAGATCTGAAGGAAAAACATGAGATCCTGAAAAAAGCTATTGATGAAAATAGTATAGAAAATGAATTTGAATCAATCGCATTAATTGCTCACTCTTATAAAGGGAATGCCGGTTATTTCGGACTAAGCCTCTTCGAAGACCTGACAAGAGAACTTGATCAGAGACTAAAAGATAAAAGATCTGCAAAAATAATATCTGATCTCACAATCAAACTGGCCCGGATGATCGAAGATATACTGTCTATCAACCAATAGATTTCTATTTTGCAATTATGTCATTTATCGCTTATAATTTGAGCTATGAAAGCATGTAATACAAATCCGGTAATAAAATATATAAGAATAGCACTTTCACTACTGGCTATAGGACTCGGGATTTACTACAAGAACTGGGTCGGATTCCTTGGAGTGTTCACATTAATATC
>JAGLQR010000209.1 GCA_023136725.1 Candidatus Aminicenantota bacterium | reverse complement strand
ATCGCTTTAAGATAAATGGTTTTTTCTGCCATTAATTTCACGACCGCAACAGATTCCGGCTGGCCGGGGAAGAACTGTCCTAAGGCGGTGTTAAAGAATGTCAGATATGTAGGTGCGTTATCAAGGAAACTGGAAAGGCCTCCCGTGATCCAGAAATACTGCCACGGTTCTTTAACTGCACTCACAATAAAACCAAGATGCCCTGAGGCACCGGATTTCAACATTGCAAGGGCGGGAATAATTGTCATAAAAATTCCAGCGAACAGGATAGCAACTTCCTGGATCGGGAACCATGTGAAATTATTTTCTTCTCGTAACGATTTTTTCGTGAATATAAGTGAAAGGATCCCCATCAATACCAGGAATATATCTCTGGCCAGATTCTGATAAGCAACATGAACCCCGAATATTGTTGTTTCTCCCAGTTTTACACTACCTGAGAACAGGACACCAATGATGATTCCAAGAAGGAATATAAAATTGAGTGTTCCTATAAGCCTGATAGGTTCTCTTTTTTTATCTTTCTCAACTATGTTTTCTGGGAGCTTCTCTTCCTTTTTATAGTAAAAGGTGTCAAGCATAAAGAAAATGCCAAGAAGGATCACAGAAACAAATGCCATATGTGGAGCGAGTTTTAATGTCCAGAAAAAGCTTACGCCATGAAGGAATCCGAGAAATAGAGGAGGGTCTCCGAGTGGTGTAAGAGATCCGCCGATGTTGGCAACAAGGAATATGAAAAAGATAACAATATGAACCTTGTTTTTCCTATGTGCATTTGCTCTTATGATAGGTCTTATCAATAGCATTGCAGATCCGGTTGTTCCGATCCATGAAGAGAGGAGCGTTCCGATCAGGAGTATGACAAGGTTTGAAAGAGGGGTCCCTTTAATCGAACCTTTCAGCAATATCCCTCCTGATACTGTGTACAATGCCCATAGAAGTATTATAAATGGAATATAGTCTATCAGGTAAATATGGGCTATCTCGTAGAATGCAGCAGATTTATAGAAGATCAGGAATGGAAGAGAGAATGCTATTGCCCAGAAAAATGAAATTTTACCGAAATTGTGGTGCCAGAACTTCGGTGCAAGAAGAGGAAATAATGCAATGGATAAAAGAATCCCGACGAAAGGGACGGCAGACCAGATGGGGAGTTCTTTCCCGATATCACCATGACCTGAATGGCCGTGGCTGTCACCATGTTCCGTCTGAACGATCTCTCCATGTTCAGTGGTTGAAGTCTCTCCTTCATGATGTTCCTGCGGAATCAGAAAGAAACCACCTGCGATAAAAAGTATGAAAAATAGAATTGCTGCTTTTTTCAACATACCATTCTCCTTTTTATTAACGATTTAGAGGATAAAAAAGTATATTTAATAGGATTTTCCGGATTTTGTCAAGTGATTCCGGCCTCTCTATTGTGTCTTATTGACTATTTTAATCATGGTTGATAGTATTTTTTTTTATGGAGGGAAACTTGAAAAGTGATATAGAAATCGCCAGAAGTGCTGATCTGAAAAATATTGAAGATATAAGGGAAGATTTACAGATTGAGGAGAATGAGTTCTGGCCGTACGGCCGGTTTAAAGGGAAAGTATCCCTCAGGGCACTTAAAAGGCTGGAAAACAAGAAAGAAGGAAAATTGATAGTGGTTACAGCTATTACTCCGACAAAATTTGGTGAAGGCAAGACCACCACTTCGGTTGGCTTGACGATGGGGATAAACAGGATAGGGAAGAGGTCGATCGTAACTCTTCGTGAACCATCGCTTGGCCCGGTATTCGGAGTAAAGGGCGGAGCAGCCGGGGGCGGATATTCACAGGTCCTTCCGATGGTGGACATAAACCTTCACTTTACAGGTGACATTCATGCGATCACTACTGCCCATAATCTTCTCTCTGCAGTACTGGACAATCATATTCACTATTCGAACAATAAGAAGCTTGATACCAGAAAAATACTCTGGCAGAGGGCAATGGATATGAATGACAGAAGCCTGAGAAACACAGTAGTAGGACTTGGCGGGAAGGGGCAGGGTTATCCCCGTGAGAATGGTTTTATAATTTCCGCTGCAAGTGAGATCATGGCTATTCTTACCCTGGCCATAGATATCGATGACCTTAAAGAAAGACTTGGAAATATACTTGTCGGATTCACCCGGGATGACGAGCCGGTTTATGCAAAAGATTTTAAAGTTTGCGGTGCAATGGCAACGGTCTTGAGGGAAGCGATCAAGCCCAATCTTGTCCAGACCATTGAGAATACTCCTGCTTTTGTACACAGTGGCCCGTTTGCAAATATATCTTTTGGAACCAATAGTGTCCTGTCTACAAAACTTGCCCTGAAACTCAGTGATTATGTTGTTACAGAGTGTGGATTCGGTTCTGATCTGGGATTTGAAAAATATATAGACATGGTCTCCCATTTTGCTGGATACAATATTCATGCTGTTGTGCTGGTCGCAACAGTAAGGGCTTTGAGGCATCAGGGCGGAGGAGATGGTGTGAGTTCATTAAAAAAGGGGCTGCCTAACCTTGGTAAACATATTGAGAATATAAAAAAGATGGGATTTGCTCCTGTTGTTGCGATAAATGTTTTTCCTGATGATGAAGATGAAGAACTTATTATTATTGAAAATTATGTTAAAGGGACCGGTACGGAAGTTGCTCGAAGCAATGTTTTTCTGGAAGGTGGGAAGGGGGCTGTCGGACTTGCTGAAAAAGTTACTTCAATGGCAGACGCATCTGACGGGAATTTCAAGAGGATCTATTCACTGAATGATCCGCCTGAAGTAAAGATCGAAAAGATCGCTAAAGAAGTTTATGGTGCGGATGGAGTGATATTTTCCTGGGATGCGAAAAGGAAACTGAAACTGATAAAAAAACTCGGACTTGAAAAATATCCGGTATGCATTGCAAAGACACCACTCTCATTTTCTGATAACAAAAAAAAGCTCAATGTGCCGACAGGATGGAGACTTAACATTAATAATATAAATATTGCGACCGGAGCCAGATATCTGATACCTATATCAGGTGATGTAATGCTCATGCCCGGATTACCGAGGGTCCCGTCCGCAGAAGGGATCGACATAGACAACAGCGGTCATGAAATCACCGGCCTCTCCTGAATATTTTTCAGGGAGTAATATAGTTCTCTGAGATCTTCTCTTGTCATATCCTCTGCTCTTATATCGGATGGGAGGGATTTTGTTTCAAGAAATTTCTTTATGGTATTTTTATCGTAGACTTTCCCCAGGTTGTTTATCAGCGTTTTTCTTCTGTGAATGAATGCTGTTTTTAACATGCTGTAAAGGCCGGGAATATCGTCCGGTCCCGTCCCGGATTCAGTTTTTTTAAAGGAGAACACTATTGAAGTCACTTTGGGTGGAGGGGAGAATGATCCCGGTTTTACTTCGAAAAGTTTGTTGCTATCAAAAAGAAGTCCGAATATCACAGACTGGGCATTGTAGATCTTCAAACCGGGTGAAGATGTTATCTTCAGGAAAAACTCTTTCTGGACCATTAGTGTTCCATTTGTAATAAACTTGTTCCCGTTAATGATCCAGTTCAGGATCTCCTTCGATATATAGTATGGAATATTGCTTAGAATAGTTATGGATCTTTCCTCTGAAATTTCTCCGATATTAAGTTTGAGAATATCTTTGTTCAGTAGCTCAACTCCTGAAAGACCTTCATTTGAGAGGAGGATATTGTAAAGTTCTTCATCTTTTTCGATTGCGACAATTCTTCTTTCGCCCGGAGATTCTGCAAGTATCCCTGTCATTATCCCTTTCCCGGGCCCTATCTCTAAGATTGTATTATTCGTTTGCAAAACCGTATCTGCTATCCTGGCAGCAATTCTCCTGTCATGGAGAAAATTCTGGCCCAGTTT
>JAGLQR010000208.1 GCA_023136725.1 Candidatus Aminicenantota bacterium | reverse complement strand
CCTGATGATCTCGTAAATGTAATTCTCTCTGAATTTCCTGTTTTCTCAAGGATTAAGGGATTACCACTTATCCTCAGGGGGCGGCTTGATAATAATAACAGGGTTATCCCCTATTACTCTCGTGAAGAAATAGACATCCATGGATCCCTGGAGGATAAAAACCTGGAGTTAATATGGGTCAACAATAATATTGAACTTTTCTTCCTTCACATACAGGGTTCAGGTATTGTTATGATTAATAATGGTTCAGAAGTAAGAGTAAATTATTCAGATACAAACGGCCATCCATACAGGGCAATAGGAAAAGTTCTTGTAGATAAAGGTATCTGTACTTATGACGATCTCTCAATGCAGTATATTGAGAGATACCTTAAAGATCATCCTGAGGAGATTGATGATATATTTAATTATAATCCATCATATATTTTCTTCAGAGAAGTTGAAGACGGCCCTGTAGGATCTCTGGGGGTAAAAGTAACAAAATTCAGAAGTATCGCTACTGATAAATATATCTTCCCGAGAGGTGCCATCTGTTATCTCGAAACTTCAATTCCTGAATTTGATGAGATTGGGAATGTTAACGGAAAGCATACATTCAGTGGTTTTGTATTAAATCAGGATACAGGTGGTGCAATCAGATCTCCATCAAGGGCAGATCTTTTCACAGGGAACGGAAAAGAGAGTGAATTTGCAGCAGGGCATCTGAAAGCAAGTGGAAAACTATATTTTCTAATAAAAAAAGATCTGCTGAAAGAAAAAAAAGAATAAAAAAAAAGGAGGCCTGAACAGGCCTCCTCTTTTATTTAAAAAAATCTTTTATCTACTTCTTCCAGGTAACTCCCACGTAGAAAGAATAGGATTTCCCTGTTGTATCTGTGTAAAGATATTCTGCTATGTCATCATAGAGATAATAATAGATCGATCCATTTAATGACCAACTCTCTGAAAGCATAACATTTGCTCCTAACTGAGCTATCATCTGTTTCATATCAAGTTCCGAATATGCTGCAGTATCTCCCATATTATCAAAATCGAGGTCAGTGACACCAACCTTGCCAGGCAGATAAGGCACCTGGCTTTCATCAAGTGAAAGTTCTTTTATAACTGAAGCTGAGTTACTGTAGTTGAAATTCAAATACATCGACAATTTTTTACTTGCTATGTAATTGAGGCTCAGAAGCAACGTCTGATTATTGTTATCGAGGTCCATCATGTCTGTGATCGTTCCAGGCATACCGGCGATAATAGCACCACCACATCCTTCCAGAACAGCGATAGCAAACATTGTGCTGTAGACATTAGAATAATCATAATAGGTAGCTGAAAAATATGCTTTATTTGAAAGCATAGCCCATAAGTCAACTCCCCACTGGAATAGTTCCCTGTTCCAACTTGCTCCTGTAGTCACGAGATTATCATTATCCTCATTTTTAAATAAAACATTCGCATTAAGAGAAAATTTTGAAGTCGGATTCCAGTGAATTCTCCCCTTTAACTCAGAAACAGTTTCAGGGAAAGCAGTCATTGTCCCCTGCCTCATCAAATGCCAATTGTAAAATTGTTCCGATGTTGGAGCGAGAGGAGAGGTTGTTGCGTACAATTGAACTGCTTCTGAAATACCCCCATTCAGATTGGCAAACGGATCAGTGATGTTGGAAAATTTCCCGTCAAATACAGCCTTGAACTTATCAGCAGGTTTCAATGTGAATTTCACCTTAAACGTACTTTTCTTAGTATTCAGCACATCATAAAACTCTCTGTCAATATCCTCATAATCAAAACCGAGGCGAATCTTCATTTTCTTAGAGAATTTATATCTTAAGCTGGATTTGAAGTTAATTACTGTTCTCGAAAGTGATGAATTACGGGTCCAGTCAAAGGTATCAAAGTCGAAAAGATCAGCATATATTTTCCCTACATAAGGACCTCCGATATCAACTCTTTCATTGATATCAACAAATACTGAGTCATTGTCGATCTTCTGATAGTTCATTATAGCATTAAAAAATGCTTTCTTACCTAGGCGAGCTGTGAAAGCACCTGCAAATGCATTTGATTTCCATTCAAGATTTGAATTAACATTTTCAACTGTGGAGCTAACATATTGTGCAGAGAAAACTTTGTTGTCATCCAGAGGAACTGCAGCTTTCAGGAAATGAGTACCCTTCTTGCTTTCCGGAATAACATCAAAAGGAAGATTTTCATTGTCTCCTACTCCTATCCTGGCAGTAAAAACAAATGAACTATTCTCGGGATGCTGGTTTGTAAGGTAATAACTAAGTGGAGCAGTTTCCCTTTCCTTGAACTCGCTGGCAGTATAAGAATAATCAACATTTGATTTTCCGAGACGAATATTAGTACCTATCTTGATATCCCTGTTGTAGCTGTTGATAGATCTGGATTTTGCCACTACATGACAAGCAGAACATTTACTCAGCGTTCTTGCCTGGTACATACCATTCCTGTGTTCATCTCTATAGTGGACATAGAATTTAAGTCCGGGAACCATTGGAACCGATAATTGAGTTTTACTTACAAACTCGGTCCTTTTAAGATAGTATTGATCATTGGGATTCATATCCTCTGCATAAGCAGCTGATCTTGCCTCACTGACAACATCGATATTTGTCAGGGGATCATGATCAAGCCTGTGATACAATGAATCAAATGAAAATTCCTGTTTCAAAACTCTGTTAAAATCAAATTTGAGCTTATGGGACATATCTTTAGAATCTCCATAAAACTTTGAAGCGATGTTAAAGTATGTTTTCCCCATATTCCCTGAGAAGATCGCTTTAATAAATGGTTTGATACCTTCATCAAGTGGTGAATATTCTTTAACCTTTACCGTTGCATCTTCCTGGCCGATATAACCAAGGCCGAATTTGACCTTTGCATCAAGCTGGTTCTCTTCTTTGACTGTTTCTTCAGCTGACATAGGAAGCATAACAACCAGACAAATTATAGATATTAGTATTATTATTTTTTTCATCTGATAGCCTCCTTACCTTATCATCCCTTTGCCCTGACCTGATACGGTCTGGGAAGGATCGTCTGTTCCATGGATCTTGAAGTGACATTGAGTACATTTTGTTAGAAATGCCCTTCTCCATCCTTCAGTCCCATGAGGATTTGTTGTGAAATATCCTGTTGCGGGTAAAGTTTTTTCCTCTTCCATACCTATTCTTCCGGCATGAAAATGTGACTCATGACATTGCAGACAGAGGAAAGGTTCATTCTGCTTGAGTAGATTGTTTGCAACCGTTCCATGAGGATTGTGACATGACAGACAATCTTCCTGAACCGGAGCATGCTCAAATACAAAAGGCCCCCTCTTATCAGCATGACAGGAATAGCAAAGGTCATTTAATCTTTCATTAGTCTTCAGATTATTAACCAGTGAACCGTGATGCTGGTGACAACTGCTGCACTTCATTTTCCCTTCTCTCAAAGGATGATGTGAAGGATACATAGTTTCAACTTTGATATCCGTATGACACTTCAGGCAGAGATAAGGATCCTCTGCTTTCAGGTCCTTCCCTTTGTGGATCGGGTGACAAACTGCACATCCTACTTCTGTTGCTGCGTGATCACTTAAATTCCAATCAGAAGCTTTAAGGCTTCTGTGGCAACTTAAACAAGCAGCAGACGTTCCGCTTTTACTTCCTTTCTTAAAACTTACAATTTTCTCAGTATCACCCTCTTCAGCATGCGCACCACCCGGGCCATGGCAGGATTCGCAACCTTTTTTAAGCCCTTTAAGTTCGAAATCCTGTAATCTGGAGTGAACATTTTTACTAAAGTTCTTCATCACTCCATCATGACATTCCAAGCACGCCTTATCACCAATAAAGCCGTCTGATGAATAATTAAATAAGGTAAATAAGAAGAAAAAAGTCAATGACAAGTAAAT
>JAGLQR010000207.1 GCA_023136725.1 Candidatus Aminicenantota bacterium | reverse complement strand
GAAAGTAGAAGAGAACTTGGGTTTACCTTATCCTGGCCTGCATATTTAGGAGCAGTGCCATGGGTTGCCTCAAACAATGCGACATCATCCCTTACATTGGAACCGGGAGCCATCCCAAGGCCTCCGACCTGTGCAGCACCTGCATCAGACAAATAATCACCATTCAAATTAGGTGTGGCGAGAACATCATACTCATCCGGCCTGAGCAGAAGCTGCTGGAACATCGAGTCTGCAATCCTGTCATTTATCAGGATTTTCCCCTCCGTAGAGGCACCATCCCATGTTTCCTCTTCGGTCACGATCTTGTCCCTGAACTCATCTTTAGCAACCTCATATCCCCAGCTCTTAAAATAACCTTCAGTAAACTTCATTATGTTTCCTTTGTGGACCAGGGTTACTAACTTTCTGTTATTATCAATCGCATATTGGATAGCCATCCGGACAAGCCTTTTTGTCCCGATCTCGGAAATAGGTTTTATTCCGATGGCAGAATTCTCTCTCGGATTCTTTCCGAATTCTTTTAAAAGTTCAATTATTTTATTTGATTCCTCTGATCCGGATTCAAATTCTATCCCTGCATAAACATCTTCAGTATTTTCTCTGAAAAGAACTATATCCAGCTTTTCCGGGTTTTTCATCGGAGACGGAACCCCTTTGATATAATTGACAGGCCTGATACATGCGTAAAGATCGAGTATCTGCCTTAAAGAAACATTTAGACTTCTGAAACCGCCCCCGACAGGTGTAGTGAGGGGACCCTTTATAGCAATCCTGTACTCTTCTATCTGTTCAGGTGTTTCATCCGGAAGATAAGAACCCGTTTTATCAAAAGCCTTCTCCCCTGCATAGATCTCCCTCCACTCTATTTTTCTTTTCCCATCATAAGCTTTTTTTACAGCTGCATCTACAACTTTAATTACAGGTGGTGTTATATCCACTCCTATACCATCTCCCTCAATAAAATTAATTATCGGATTGTCAGGTATTACAAGTTTTCCATTTTCGTATGTTACTTTTTCTCCCAATTTATTCTCCTTCCCTCTCTTCTATTTCTATATATTCCTGATGATAAGGCCCGTTATAAATTGCACGTGGCCTGAATAGTCTGTTTGACTCAAGATATTCCAGTATATGAGAACCCCAACCGGCCGACCTGGATATTGCAAAAATAGGTGTAAATATGTCTGTTGTTATCCCCAGATGATTAAGCACGATCCCGGAATAAAAATCTACATTCGGCAGTATTCCTTTATTGCCGACCTTGGCGATCATATATTCCTCAACTTTTTCTCCGATCTCAAATAAGAGGTTATTATTTTTGCTTCCACCAAGCTTCTTTGCATATTTTTTCAATATTTTCGCTCTCGGATCATAAGCTTTGTATACCCTGTGACCGAATCCCATTATTTTTCTCCTCTCTTCAAGAGCTTCATCCAGCCAGGGTTTTACTTTATCAACAGATCCGATCTCTCCGAGCATTTTCAGAACCCTTTCATTAGCCCCGCCATGAAGGGGGCCTTTCAATGTCCCTACTGCGGAAGTGAGAGATGAATAAACATCCGATAACGTAGAGATTGTGACCATTGAAGAGAATGTTGATGCATTCATCCCGTGATCTGCATGCAGGATGAACATTATATCCATTATCTTTGCACTCAGTTCATCAGGTTTTTCACCATTAAGCATGTAAAGAAAATTCTCTGCATGATTAAGTGAGTTATCCGGCTCAATAGGCTCCAACCCCTTCCTTAGCCTGTCATAAGATGCAACTATCGAAGGCAACTTTGCAACAACTCTTAAAACCTTCTGCAATTTTATCTCTTTTGAGAAATCAAACTTATCAGGGCAATAAATCCCCATAAGTGAAACAGCCGATCTCACCACGTCCATTGGATGCGCATCTTTTGGAAAAGATCTAATGGAAGGCATCAAAAACTCACAGTTCCTGTACTCCTTCAGTGTATTAGAGAGTTCTTCCAATTGAGGCCGGGTCGGAAGCTGACCATGTATAAGCAGATATACTATCTCCTCATAGTTTGAGTGCTTCGCGAGAGTCTCAATAGAGAATCCTCTGTAAACAAGAATCCCCTGATCACCATCAATAAATGAAATCCCGCTTATAGCGGCGATAACACCTTCTAAACCTTTTGAATATTTAATTTCATCTGATTCTGTTGAAATGCTCATTTTTCCTCCTTTTATAAATAAATAAATTTAGTATTTTAATTAATTTAATAATATGTACAAGACAAAAAAAAGTCAATTTAATTGGAATCCAAATTAATTCTTGTTCAAAGAGAAAAAAGTCCTGTTCAATGCAGGGTTTTCGGGATTAATCAGGGAATTTTCTTGCCAATACTTCGATAATGAACTATAATTGGAGTGGTATCAAAAGGGCCGGGTTAAAATAAATTGAAACAAGAAATATTATTGGAAGAGATCAGGAGATTATTAAAAAATTCTGACCAGAATAACAATTTAGATGTTGATAATACAAATATCGGCCCATATCCCGATATCCTTCCTGTGATCCTTCATAAGCTGAAGAACAAACTAACTCCTATTCTCGGTTACTCACAAATACTTCAGATGAAAAATCTTGACGATGTTCTGATGGAAAAGATTAATAAGATTGAGAGAAATGCACTCGAACTGACAGACCTTTTTGATAACCTGAAGGACTCCCTGGTCATTAGTAAACCAGTTATGAGGCTTCACAGCATCAACGCTTTGATCATCTCGGAAAAAAAACTATTTGAAAAATTAAGGAAAAATAATATCAGGATAGTACTGAAACTTGATAATCCCATACCGCTTCTGAATTTAGACAAAAGACAGATATCTCTTCTGCTTCAAAGTGTGGTCGATAATGCTATTACAGCCATTGTATTAAAAGGTATTGAGAATGGAGAGATCGAGATCACTACCGGACAGACAGAAGAGGATATATACATAAAAATAAGGGATAACGGCGGCGGTATCGAAGAATCCGATATAACCCATATCTGGACTCCTTTCTTCTCCAGATTCCCGGAAAAGGGTGGAATCGGACTTCTCACAGCTGAAAATGTTATTTCTGTTCATAACGGGAAATATTCGGTCGAATCAGAACCCGGAAGTTATACCGAATTCACCTTCAGTTTTCCTGCCGGGGAAAAAAACAGGAAAGAGGATCCGCAAATCCTGCAGGATGTTAATGTCAGCCTGATCGGTTTTAACAGGGATGAGATCGAGATCTTGAATGTAATAGATGGGGAGCATGAAAATATATCCCTCAGTGAAACAGGAATTGAAAACCTCATTGAAGGGAAAATCCCTGAAAGTGACAATGGAATAGTTTTTGTTAATTCTAAAATCGTCGATTCAACGGAAAACCACGATGCTCTCATATCACTTCCTGATATATTCACCAATTCAGAAATAATCATGTTCCATTCCGGAAGTTTACCCATCCACCTTCTGGATATTTTTAACAGAGGTAATGTAAGACTCATTCCGGACGGAACAAAAATTTTAACAATAATAAATATTCTGGCGAAAGCTATGAACAAGGAGAAATAATGGCTACTGAGTACGTATATTTTTTTTCAAAGGAAAACACAGACGGTAAGAAAGAACTAAAAAACATCCTGGGCGGAAAAGGTGCAAACCTGGCAGAAATGTCAAATCTCGGACTTCCGATCCCCCCTGGTTTCACAATCACAACTGAAGTATGTGATATATTTTACAAAAACAACAAATCATATCCTGATAAGATCAAAAAAGAGATCCTTGAGAATCTGGAAAAACTTGAAAAGCTTATGGGGAAGAAGCTTGGTGACGAAAAAGATCCTCTGCTGGTTTCTGTAAGATCCGGTGCTGCTGCTTCAATGCCCGGAATGATGGATACAGTGCTGAACCTCGGCCTGAATGA
>JAGLQR010000206.1 GCA_023136725.1 Candidatus Aminicenantota bacterium | reverse complement strand
TCTTATCTTGTCGAATAATTTTCCGATCAATGAGTTTTCTTCACCGGATAACTTTAGTACAACAGCTGATATCATTTGACTCTTTTCATCATATTTCAGCAGCAGATCCGATTCTGACTCTTTCGTAAAATAAAAATCAGGCAGATCAGAATACTTGTTATTTCTGAAAATTTTTATAACATCTTTGAAATATTTTTTTTGAACTTTTGAGTCTGAGGCTGAAGCTGCTCTTTTCAGGTGTCTTACTATTTTTTTTTTCAGCTTGGAGAAAGAGGGAGCTGCTGATTCCTTGATGTTAAGAGTACATATCATCTTTGCAGTTCTTTTCAGGAGTTTCGAAAAATCCCCCTTTTCATTACTTTTTTTATCCTGACCGGCATTTACACATGTCAACATAATGAAAAGGAGAAGTAAGAGGATATGAAGTGTTTTTTTCATTTATTGTAGTAATCAGATCCCTTGTAGTAGGACATAAGATCATCAATGAAAACCTTAAAAACCGCAGAAGATGGTATAGCGAAGAGGAGTCCCCAGAACCCGAAGAATTGTCCGAACACAATAATTGAGATCAGAATCCAGACAAAATGGAGACCGACCTCACGCCCGACTATTTTCGGGTAGAAGAACCAATTTTCACTCCCTTTCACAATCACAAATACAAGTGTTATTAATAATAATTCCTCTACTGAATTAAAATGAACAAATCCTATGATCATCGAGATAGTATATCCGACTATAGTTCCGAAATAGGGGATAATATCTCCCAGCCCTGCAAAAACTCCTATCAGAATTGAAAAAGGAAGACCGATAAGTGTAAGACCTATCGAATAGAGAGTTGCAAGGATAATAATAACGATCACTTGCCCCCTTATGAATGCGGAAAGTATTTTATCTATCTTTAACAGCTTCCTTTTCATTCTCCAGCGGTATTTAATGGGAAGAAGGGAGTAAAATGTTTTCTCTATCTTCCTCTGGTCCTTAATAAAATAGAAAGAGAAAAGCGGAATGAGGATCAGATATACAAAGGCTAACAGAATTCCGTAAAGGCTGGAAAAAGCAGTCAGAAGAAATTGTGACAATCCGGACAAAGAGTCGTTGAGCCATTCACTGATTTTTTCCATCAGATCAAAATCCCCGATATAGTCTGAAAAATTCTTTGTTAAATACTCCCCGAATCCCCTGATGCTGTCTGAAAACTTTTTAATTATCCCCGGAAGTTTCTGAGCAGCACTCTGAACCTGATCAACAAGGTAGGGGAAAAGATTGATAATAAGAAATGTAAATACAAATACAAGGATCAGAATAAGGACCCCCGATATCAACCCTCTTGAAAATTTTGTGATTTTTTCAAAATAATCTGCGATCGGATTGAAAAGATAAGCAATTATTATTGAGAAGAAAATTGGTGCAGACAGGAGCGGTATGTGCTTAAGACTGAGAATTGTACAGAGGATTATCAGCATATATAAAAGTAAGGCATAAAGTGAAGGTGGTACCGAAATTTTCTGCTTCATACAATATGAATTATCAGAAAATAGAATTATTGTAAAGATTGAAGTATATTTACTTTTAATTTCTATTTATTTATAATGCAGTTGGAGGAAGAAAGTGAATATAATTGAAGTTTTAAATGGGTTTGAAAAAGAGAAGTTCTCGCCGGTTCCCGGAATAGTTTACTCAAGCCTGTACAAGAAAGTACGAAACAATTTTTACTATGAATTTGAAGATGAAAGTGAGCAATTCCTCTTCTCTCCACATTATGTTCCCCTCAGAGGAAGAATGGGGAAGAAAATGAAGGAGTTCATTGAAAGCAATGAAATCCTCCTTAATGAGATCAAAGATTTTATATTAAATTCACTTTTTGTTTACAGTGCTTTAATAGATGAAAACTCCTATTATCTCTCTAATTCTCAAAGCATTTTCATTGCCCGGCTTATCCACAAAAGAAATTTAAGGTTTGAAGTTAAATTTTATGCACATTATCAGGATGAGCTTGAAAACTCATACAAAGATAAGATCTATATCGGAAGAGATTTTATAAACCTCTATAAGTTTGAGAGAAAATATCTCGGCCTCAAGAAATACTATAAATCTCTGGAAGAACAAAATGAGAAGATCCAGGAACGGGCAAAACATAAACTCCGCTATTATGATGATTATAAAAAGAATTTTATGGATGAAATAGACTACCTGGTAAATGATGTCGTAAATGAATCGATGGGAAGAATCCAATTCTTTCAGGAAACAAAGATGTCAGATATCCCAAGTGGAGATTTGTTAGCTGTCCTCGATCATATACTGTATCTTCTGAATCTAATGATCGAATTGAGAGATTTCTCTGAAGAATTTGAGAATAAACTAAGACTTCGGGAAGAGAATGATTTCGTCAAATATCTTACAAAATTTTCCAAGGACCTGATAGACGGGATCAGATATTTAAGAAAACTTACATTTCAGCTTCACCTGAAAATATCAAAATACCAGATATAAAAATGCTTAAGTCATCCTCCTGGATCAGGGAATATGCAGAAAAACATTCTCTCATTAACCCTTTTATCAACCACTCGGAAAGAGAAAATACAATTTCTTACGGTTTGGGCCCATACGGATATGACCTCAGGCTTTCGAAAGAATATAAGAGGATCAAAGGAGCAAATGTCAGCATTGATCCCTACACTATTACTGACAATGATTATGAATCTCTCTCAGGGAATACAATAGAGATCGCTCCCAACTCATACATATTGGGAAAAAGCCTGGAATACATAAAAATGCCGAAAAAAATACTCGGCCTCGTATTCGGAAAATCAACTTATGCAAGAGCAGGAATTCTTGTAAATGTCACTCCGATAGAACCGGAATGGGAGGGGTTTTTAACAATCTCCATATCCAATGTGTCCGGTAACAAAGTCAAACTGCATCCGCTTCAGGGAATCGCACAAATAGTCTTCTTTGAAAGCGATCTTCCCCCTCTATATTCGTATAGCGACCTGAAAGGTAAATATAACAAACAGAATGATATCACCATCTCGAAGATTTAAGGGAAATTACAGATCTATCCTTGAATCTGCACTTGAAGCAGTCAGCCCGGAAATTCTATTAAAAAAAAATGTAAATATCAGTGGTGAAACCCTTAAGATCAGAGATGAAGATTTTAATCTTTCAGAATTTGAAAAGATCTACGTGATCGGAATAGGAAAAGGTGCTCCGTCCTTATGTGATGGCCTGATTGAGATTTTTGGTAAAAAAATAGAAAATGGGATAATAATTTCAGGTGAAGGTTACAAGCCCGGTTCAGAAAAGATCTCCTCCTTGACAGGAGATCATCCTATTCCCGGAGATAACAGTACCCGTGCAGCCGAAGAGTTGAAAAATTTTATCGGCAATATCAATGAGAGAGACCTGGTTATTACACTTTTGACAGGCGGCAGCTCTGCAATGATCATCTCGCCTCCTGAGGGGATCGGACTTAAAGAAATTTCAAGAATAAACAGCCTGTTGATAAGATCAGGAGCATCTATACATGAGATCAATTGCATCAGAAAACACTTATCAACATTAAAAGGCGGGCAGTTGGCTAAAATGATCTATCCTGCAAAGATCATATCTCTCATAATTTCGGATGTGACAGGGTCTGACCCGGGAGTTATAGGTTCCGGCCCTTTTTACGGTGACCCGTCCACATTTCAGGATGCTGTCGATATTCTCCGGAAATATTCACTCATAGAAAAGGTTGGGCAGACTATTCTTGATCATCTCGAAAGAGGTGCTGCCGGAGATATCGATGATACACCGGAACCGGATGATCCGATATTTTATAATAACAGAACATATATTATCGGAGAGAACATCAATGCACTCAATGCCGCAAAAGAGAGGGCCGAAGAACTGGGGTTCCATTCTGAAATATTAAGATCAGATGA
>JAGLQR010000205.1 GCA_023136725.1 Candidatus Aminicenantota bacterium | reverse complement strand
TATGCTCACAAAAAAGGCTTTATTCACAGAGACATAAAACCTGACAATGTGATGTTCAGAGATGACGGCACCCTGATATTGCTTGATTTCGGAATTGTAAAAGCTTTAAGATCGGAAAGTAATCTCACCAGAACCGGAATGTCGGTTGGAACACCCAAATATATGAGTCCCGAGCAGATGAGAGCAAAAAAAGTTGACGAGAGGAGTGATATTTACAGTCTTGGAATAGTGCTATACGAAATTCTTACCGGTACTGCTCCATACAAAACTGATGATCTGATCACACTTGCCATGAAGCATGCTCAGGGGCCTGTACCGGAATTGCCGAGAAAGTATGAAAACATCCAGCCCCTTCTGAATAAAATGATAGCAAAAAAACCCTCTGAGAGAGTAAGAGATTGTGAGGGACTTATAAGATTAATAGATGCACTTCTTTACAGAATCAAAAATGAGAGAACCGGATCAGTCAGAAAGTACGAAAGGGGTACGGGGAAAACCAGTTCCAAGAGGGACAAAATGTCAAACAGGGGTTTGACCGGACTTATCCTTGCTCTGATTCTGATCGCTGTTCTTCTCACAGCTTCAATCTTCCTGATCAGAGAGGCAAATATCAAAAGGGAGCACTCAGGCTGGGAAAAAGCAAAGGAAGCAAAAACAATCCCTGAATTGGAAAAATATCTGGAAAACTATCCGGACGGAATATATTCAGAACAGGCAAAAAAGATCCTGAATAATTTAAAAAAAGGGAATCAGAAGATCCATAATTGATCAGATAATAATTCTGGGTAAAAGCGGATTCAGACGTGAAACAAACTCATAATTAATAGTACCTGCAAGTTCTGCAAGATTATCAACCAATATCTCTTCTCCGGCATCCTTTCCAATTATTGTGACCACATCACTTTCCTCTACAGATTCAATATGAGTTACATCAGCTATGAACATATTCATACATATCCGGCCTCTCACAGGTGCGGTTTTCCCATTTATCAGGACATTTGAAATATTTGATAATTTCCTGTCATATCCATCATAGTAACCGACAGGGATAACTACCATAACTGATTTGGCATATGTTTTGTAAGTGAGTCCATAACTGACAGGTGTTCCAATATCAAGTTTTTTGACCTGTGCTACTCTGGACTTTAAACTAAGGACCGGTTTAAGTTCAATTTTCTTTCCATTCTTTTCAGTGAAGGATACATAGGTTTGTTTTGAAGGCCAGAACCCGTAGGCTGAGATCCCAACCCTTACCATATCAAAATATGTTTCAGGAAACAGGAGTGCTGAAGCTGAACAGGAGAAATGGCGAATAAGCCCTTCACTTTTAAACTCTTTTAAAAGTTTATGAAATTTATTCAATTGTTCCATTGCAAAAGTATGGTCAGTGGTATCCTCAATATTTGCAAAATGGGAATAAATCCCTTTGATCTCAATATTATTCAACTGATTAGTCTTAAAAAATTCAAGAAGATCTTCGGGGCGAATCCCAAGACGGGAAGTCCCGGTTTCTACTTTAAGATGCGCCAGCCCTTTTAACTCTGATCCCGAACCAGCATCCTCAGCTCTCAGTAGAAATTCTATTGAAGGAATAACAAATTCAATTTCAGACTTTATCGCTTCAGTAAGATCCTTTTCATCAAGCCAGCCAAGGATAAGAATATTTTTCCCTTCATCAATTTTTTTTACTTCCAGTGCTTCACTGAGCGAATCAACACCATAATAATCGAAAGAATCTATATCTTTTGTAATTCCAACTATTTCCCGCAGGCCATGGCCGTATGCGTTTGCCTTAACTGTGAATAGAATTTTCTTTTCTTTAGCCAGATTTTTGAAAACAGACAAGTTATGCCTTAAATTTTCTGAATTGAGCTCTATCCAGTTTTTCATACGATAATCACCTGATCCGGATCACTTTATACCGGTTATGATCATTTCCCACTCATCATCTTCATTCTCAACTACCTGATAGAGTTTATTCCTACTTATAGAATATGGATAAGGCCTCACAATATTCTGGTCTCTGAACGGGATCATTCTGGTCCCGATAAATTTCCCATCTGTTCCGTAAATAATAAATTCCGCTTTTTCTCCATCTCTTCTATATGTCTGCATATATACCATGTCATCAGTTACAATAGAAGTTTGTATATTCGAAAAATGGGAGGGGAACTCCATATTATCTTTAAAAAAACTCCAATATTGTTTTATCCCCGGATCACTTTTATAGAAGTTCAAAATTCTCTCTTTATGATCCTGATTGATTTTAAATGGTTTAAATTTGTGAGCAATAGGGGGAAATTGTTTCCCGGTTTTATCATAGACGTGAATAATTCCATCCTTATCTTCAACATAAACCCTCCCCTTCCATGTTGAGAAGATGGGTATTCTTCCTATAGGGTTCATTTTTTTTCCCAGCTGAAAGAAATGCTTCTGTTTCAGGAGAAGTTTCTGTCTCTTAAAATCTTTATCATAGTAATCAACACCAAAATACATAATATCATCCTCAACAATGAGCCTGAGTCCCACATATCCATCAGAAAGCGGCTTGAAAAATCCGGAGAATACGCCAATCTGTACTTTCTTCTCACTAATGTATGTCCCGTCTTTTTTCCAGAATGAAACTTTACCCTGACTGTTAACTATTACTTTATCGGTAGCAACATTGACCTGAAGAGGTACCTGGGGTGGAACAAGAAATTCCTGAGGCCCTGCTCCCGCCTTCCCGAAAACATTTACCAGCTTAAGATCACTCAAATTGTATATATATATTTTTGCCCCTTCAGTGAAATAGATCTGCTTCACATCAATTTCCATAGTGAGCGGATTCAGCAGATCTTCAAGAACAGTCCCGGTCTGTCCATAAAATGGAAGAGCAAGAAATACAAAAACAAGCATATAAATGATCTTTTTCATTATTAACTCCATAATAATTAATTATATCAGAGAATTCTGTTTTCCATAAATAGAGACACTATTTTCAGTTTTATCATAAAGATTATAACTTTTTACCCGGAAAATAGGTATAATTAAATATCTTTTATTAATAACAAGGGAGGTTATATGAGCAATTATGGTTCCCGCAACAAAAGTGGGGGAAAATCAAATTTTACAAGGAGAGAGTTTATGTCAATAAGTGCAAAGGGGGCTGCTGCAGCTTCGATACCCCTGTTTTTCGGTAACAATATAAATATGGCCTTCGGGAAAGAGATGTCTGGTTCATCTGAATTGGGGAATTATTACAATCACTTCGGAGTAGATGAAAAAATGATCCAGGATATTTTTTCCACAGCATTATCATATGGAGGAGATTATTGCGATATTTTCTTCCAGCACACGATGAGCAATTATATAGGCCTGGAAGATAAACAAGTCAACAGAGCTTATTCCAATATAGATTTCGGAGTAGGAATAAGGGTATTGAAAGGAGATCAGACAGGATACTCATTCACCGAAGACATATCCCCGAAAGCAATGAAACTGGCAGCAAAAACTGCTGCTAATATTGCAAGTGGATCAGGGAAAGTGGATCCGATAGACTTGAAATTAATAAAACCAAAAGATTATTACCCTGTTAAAACAAAATGGGAAGATGTCAGGATAGACCAGAAAATTCCTTACCTCCAGAGAATCAATGATAAAATATTCTCACTCGATAAGAGAGTGGTTAAGTCCTCTGTATGGTTCATTGATCAAAGTTCATATATTCTTGAAGCATCATCTGATGGATTAATCTCTTACGATTATCAACCTATGACCCTCTCTTATGTTTCCTGTACCGCTGAAGAGAACGGAAAAAAAGAAAACAACTCTTTTTCTCTGGCGATAAGGGATGGGATTGAATTTTTTACCCCTCAAAGGATCGACCAGCTGGCTGAGGAAACTGTAAAAAGAACTGTATCGTTATTTGATGCAGTGAAACCCAAAG
>JAGLQR010000204.1 GCA_023136725.1 Candidatus Aminicenantota bacterium | reverse complement strand
CAATTTCCTGAACTGCATAGAGATCCACATCCAGGTTTTCAATGATCAGCTTATATGATTCAACCGATTTGTCCCCATTATCAGGAAAATTATGCATATTCCATGTAACAAGTTCAAATGAATTTTCAACTCCAACCTTCTCGAGTGAGTGAGTTATTTCATCTTCATTCCCGATTTCCGCTGGAGTTTTACATCCGGTGCTCAACAATAAAAAAAAAGCCAGAAAAAGAAAAATTGAAGTTCTTAGCATCTGATATTATTACCTCAACCGGAATGAATAATCAAACTTTGTTTGAACTCTTCAATATTATCCTCATCCCCTCTTTCACGCTCAACGGAGACAATTTTGTATTAGTTATGAACTCAGATACAATTCCCGGAGATGTTTTCGAGTACTCCCTTAACGCCCACCCTATCGCTTTTCGAATAAAAAATTCCTCCCTTTCAGATAACTTCTTTATCAGTGAGAACAACAATTTCTCGTCTGTTCCACTCTTATAATTCAATTGAAAGAGGAGAGAAGTACGCTGCAGCCACATATTTCCTGAATCCATCCATTTCCCGGTTATCGCGGGAATAATATTTTTGTCCCTTGCCAGAACAGGGCCGACAAGATTGATTGCGATGGCATCAACAGTATCCCACCACGATTTGTTAACGATCATGAACTCGAATATCGAAATTTGATTTTTATCAAGTTTCCTGATCATCTTCGCAAACAGAAAGGTCGCAAAATACTGATATTCCCTCTGCGGCATCTCCCACAATTCTTTTACAATATCTTCAATATCCCCGGTTTCAGGTAGTCCGTTAGCCATAAAAAATTCCTTATAGATCTCTTTCCTCGGGATTGAACTGATCCCGCAAAACTCGAATCTATCCTTCATATATTTTTTCATGGGAATAGCCCTGACCGGATCAGCATGCCTGAGATACAATTCCTCTAATTTGTTCAGATAATTGTTCTTCATACTTTTTACTTCTTTTTTTTTGGTTTTTTTTTCTTAGGTTTTGGTAAAGGCAACTCTTCAGCTGATACTTTTATCAGCATACTGACCCAGTCCCTATTCTCTACCTGTTCTTCAATAAGAAAATAATTTTTTGCTCCCGGGTATGGCGGGGCCTCTACCGGGTCCTTAATAAACTTTCTACCTGCTTCGGTGGGTTTAACAAAGAATTGGTCATCACACACAAGTGCCACAATTTTCCCTTCACAATAAAGACCGTACTCCCCGAACATCATCTTATAAGTGATCTCCCCGGCCCCTTCCATCTGATCCGCAACAAACTCAACAAAATTTAAACTTGATCCCATTTTCCAACTCCTGAAACTGAGTACTCAGTATATGATTTCCACAAAAAAATTGCGAATTTTCTACTTTAATCAATTTAAGCATAAACAGCCATATCCAAATTAGACGGAGTCAAGTTATAATCACAACAATCATAATTAATTGATGAAAATGGAATATTGATACATAATAATACTGATCATGAAAAAGGGTAGTTTTCTATTTAAATTGTTCATTAGGATTTTCGGTGGGACACCTCATTACCCTTCAGTATTTATTCTATTACTGGCTTTAGTTCCCGCAATTCAATTGACCTTAGGAGTTTTACAGATTGTTTTCTTCATATGTTGGTGGCTGGTCCTGCTCTGGATCGTTATAAGGGTGGTCTACATCTCGATCTTCAATAAAGAAAGACGATCTCAGATAGAGGGCCAAAACACATAACCGGCCGGTATTTTATATATCAGCTTAGCAATATGAAGTTTGGGGATGGCCATTTTTTTAACTTTAGCATAGCCAGGTATTTCCAATATTTTTTGATCTTAAAAATAAGTTGATTTTATCTAAAATCTTTACAATATATGTTAATAGTAAAGCAAAAGTTTTCTTTGGTTTTTTAAAAGGTGCTTTAATGAAAAATCATTTTAAAAAAATCGTCGAAAGCCTCCTAGCCTCCACAGATATAAAAATTAATGGGCAGCGCCCCTGGGATATTCAGATCCATGAGGAAAAATTATATCAGAGGATCTTACGCCATGGATATCTCGGGCTTGGGGAATCATATATGGATGGATGGTGGGATGCGGAAAATCTTGACCAATTATTCCAAAAATTACTGGCAAATCACGCTGAAGAGAAAATAAAAGGGTTAGCCATGACCTTCATCTCTACCAGAGCAAAATTGTTAAACATCCAGAAAAAAAAAAGAGCTTACAGGATTGGGGAAAAACACTATGATCTGGGAAATGATCTTTTTAAATTGATGCTTGATAAAGGGATGAATTACAGTTGTGCTTATTGGAAGGGGGCTGAAGATCTTGACCAGGCTCAGGAAGCGAAACTTGACCTGATATGCAGAAAAATCGGATTAGAACCCGGTATGAAAGTTCTGGATATCGGGTGTGGCTGGGGTGGATTTGCAAAATATGCAGCGGAAAAATACAAGGCGGAGATTGTGGGAATAACTGTTTCTACAGAACAGGCAAATTTGGCAAGAGAAGTATGTACCAATTTCCCTGTTGAAATAAGGCTACAGGATTACAGGAGTCTGAAAGAAAAATTTAATAGAATTATCTCGATAGGTATGTTTGAGCATGTTGGCTACAAGAATTACAGGGCATTTATGCAAGTTGTTTTTGATTGTTTGCATGATGACGGTTTATTCTTACTACAGACAATAGGAAATAACTTAGAAACTGTAATTGGAGATTCATGGATGGATAAATATATCTTCCCGGATTCTATGACGCCGTCACCAACTCATATTACCAGAGCAGTGGAAAGATTATTTATCATAGAAGACTGGCATAATTTCGGAGCAGATTATGATCGGACATTAATGGCCTGGTATAATAATTTTAACCGGAACTGGGAACTGATCAGCCGGAACAGGAAATATGACACCCGGTTTTATCGTATGTGGAAATATTACTTATTAAGTTGTGCAGGCTCCTCCCGCTCCAGAAAATTTCAGTTGTGGCAGATAGTATTTTCTAAAAAAGGTATCCCGGGTGGATATGAGAGCATCAGGTAATGAATATAAAATATCAGGTAGTTGTTTGTTACTTTTGACAATATTTTGTCCATTCATTAGAATGAGTTGAATACAGCGAGGTGCAAAGATGGGTTTTTTAAATTTGAAGGATCTTGAGCAAAAGGAAATAGTAAAAGGATACAAGGTAAAGTTCGTTCACTCTGTAACCATGACAACTGCATATTGGACAATAGAGGCCGGGTCTGTACTACCGGAACACTCACATATGAACGAACAGGTGTCGAATGTTACAAAAGGGAAATTTGAGTTCAACCTTGATGGAGAGATTAAAATATTAGAGTCGGGAGATGTAGTTGTTATCCCGTCAAATGTTCCTCACTCCGGAAAGGCACTCACTGATTGTCTTATAATTGATACATTCCACCCTGTCCGTGAGGACTACAGGTAGATAAAATGAATAATACTGAACACACACAAAAAGAATTTTTTACAATTAAGGAAATGATCGAGAACAGCATAAACAGATATCCGGGAGAGCCGGCGCTATCTTTCTTCGATTCCGAACCGGTCACATACGGAGATCTTGGTATCAGGATAAAAGAGCTTTCACAATTATTAAGAGATCATGGGATAAGAAAAGGGGATAAAGTTGCAATCCTCGGAGAGAACTCGCCCAATTGGGGGATTTCCTACCTTAGTATTGTTTCACTGGGAGCAGTAGCTGTCCCGATCCTTCCCGACTTTCAGCAGAGTGATCTTGAAAACATCCTGAATCATTCCGAAAGTAAATTGCTGTTTGCAACAAAAAAACAATTTGATAAATTAAGGTATGAAAAATGCGGCAATATAACAAAGGTTATTATTCTAGACGACCTTCATGTAGAAGAAACAGGATTCGAAACCGTAGGATTCGCTGACTATATTAATG
>JAGLQR010000203.1 GCA_023136725.1 Candidatus Aminicenantota bacterium | reverse complement strand
TGTACTGGTATCAACTAAGGAAGACATATTAAATCTTTTCATTACTATTAAAGGGCTGGAAGTTCACAAGACATCAGGCTCGGATGCCGGCTGGCACTCTCTGCCAATTGAAGAGGGATCATACGATCTTATGGCTCTTGATAATACTTCATGGGCTGAATTGATCTCCCTCAGTGAGATTACTCCCGGAATATACAATAAATTAAGATTTGAAGTAACAAGTGCCGAAGTTACAACTATTAGTGGAACCTACACAGCTGATATACCAAGCGGAAAAATAAAAATTGGCCTTGCATTTACGATAAGTGAAGATAAAATAGTTGAGATAGCGATGACAATAGATCCCCAAAAATCTTTAAAAGTCAAAACATTTAAAAATAAAGACCCGAAATACACACTGAATCCGGTTTTTAAGATCTCAGGAGTTTCCGAGGAAGAAGATATAGATTGATCACAGCCATATATTGAAAATAAGATAGTAATACTGTTATTTCTTTAATACTTTTCTTACTCTCAAAGGCCAGACCATTTTTTTAACATTGTTCTTCTCATTCTTTTCATTGATCCAATTTTTTGGGTCAGCAATTACTCTAATCTGTACTGTTTGTCCAACACTAAAATATTTATGAAGCTGATATCGATCATTAGTTTCAAAAGGTTCAAGATCGGTAGTCGTTCCGCCAATCTTAGAAAATCGCCCATTCGGATAGGATCTGGCATCTACACGAACATTAAACAGATTATTTGTAGAAGGGGAATCCTTCCAGGCTTTTTTCCCGGCTTCAGTCGGGCAACAACTTATACGTTTAGAAGATTTATTACTCAACCAGTATTCAATTTTTAAAAATACTTTCCCCGGTTTTTGTGAGGGTAGTGACGAAATCCTTATCTTTTCAACTACAATATCCGGCCTAACAAATACCACTGATGGAGTTTTTTGCAGCTCAACTTGTTGGGCCGATATAGTTACTATAATAAAACAAAGGGACAGTAGTACAAAAGTAATTTTCTTAATCATTTTATCCTCCTTTCATATTATTCATTGGATAAATCATATTTTTTTTACACTCTACTATTAATATAACCGATTTGATACAAATATCTCAAATATATAAAAATAAATAGTAATGGGAAATTTTTCAGGAAAATGATATAATTTAAATTGAGATTAATTATAAATTATTATTAATGATAGATCAGAAAGGAGGTAAATAGTGGCTAAAGGAAAAGACAAAGCAAGAAGAGATGAAAAGAAAAAACCTCAGAAAACTTTAAAAGAGAAGCGAAAAGAGAAAAAAGAAAAGAAGTCTCAATAATAACACCTGTTTTATCAGGAGCAAGATCAGAAAAATTATACCTGTCTGTTAACTGGCGTTTTTTAATTTATCGAACCTTTTTCTTTCATGAATATCAAGTAATTTTTTTCTCATTCTTATATTCTTGGGAGTAATTTCCAGAAGTTCATCATCTTCAATATATTCGAGTGCCTGCTCCAGTGTGAATTTCTTCGGAGTTGTTAATCTCACTGCATCATCCGCACCCGAAGATCTCATATTTGTCAGCTTCTTGGTTTTGCACACATTAACAACAAGATCGTTTTCTTTACTATGCTCACCCACTATCATCCCGGCATAAACCGGTATCCCCGAATCGATGAAGAGAACCCCTCTGGGTTGAAGGTTAAACAATCCGAAAGCAACTGATACGCCATTTTCGAGTGCGATCAAAACTCCTTTTGTTTTTTTGGTGAAATCCCCTTTATAAGGTTCATATGAGGAAAAACTATGGTTTAATATTCCGGTTCCGTGTGTAGCAGTTAAAAACTCACCGTTAAACCCTATCAATCCCCTTGATGGAATAAGGAATTCCACTCTCGTATATCCACTGACTCCCGATGTCATATTGATCAATTCGCCCTTTCTCAGCCCGAACATTTCGATCACAACTCCACTATATTCATCTGAAACATCAACTACTGCATGTTCGATAGGCTCACATTTTTCACCTTTTATATTTCTAAAAATAACTTCCGGTTTTGACACCTGAAATTCATACCCCTCTCTTCTCATATTTTCAATTAGAATAGAAAGCTGAAGCGCTCCTCTTCCTTTGACTAAAAATGAATTTTTTGTTTCTGTCTCTGATATTTTTAAACTGACATTTGTTAAAATCTCTTTTTGAAGCCTGCTCCATACATGACTTGAAGTAACACGCGTACCTTCCTTTCCGGCAAACGGTGAGTCATTTACAATGAAATTCATCGCCAGGGTGGGCTCATCAATATCAATTGATTTCAACGGAATAGGATGATCTTTGTCTGAGATCGTTTCCCCTACATCTATTGAGTCGATCCCGCAAACCGATACTATATCACCTGCAAAGGCTTCAATAACATCTATTTTTTTTACTCCCTTATAAGTGAATAATTTTGTGATCTTACAAACCTTCTGCTCTCCATTTCTTTTTAAGAGAAGGACCTCTTTACCCTGTTTTAAAGTGCCATTGTGTATTCTTCCGGTTCCCATCTTCCCGAGATAATTGTCATAACTAATTGCTGATGTCAGGAATTGTACCGGTTTGTTCTTATCACCTTCAGGTTCATCCACATGTTTGATTATTGTTTCAAAAAGTGGCTTCAGGTCAGCATTATCATCTTCAGATTCATATCTTGCAAACCCCTCCTTTGCAGAGGCATAGATTATAGGAAAATCCAACTGATCTTCATTAGCATTTAATTCAACAAAGAGATCAAATACCTGGTTCAGGACCTCATCCGGCCTTGCATTGGGACGATCAATCTTATTTATAACTACTATGGGATTTAGTCCCTGTTCTAAGGATTTTTTAAGAACATACTTTGTCTGGGGCATCGGGCCTTCGAATGCATCAACAAGGAGTAATACGGAATCAACCATCCTCATGATCCTCTGCACCTCTCCTCCGAAATCTGCATGACCCGGAGTGTCAACAATATTGATCTTATAATCTTTATAAAAAAGGGAGGCATTCTTTGAAAAAATAGTTATACCTCTCTCTCTTTCGAGATCGTTGGAGTCCATTACTCTCTCTTCAATTTTCTGATTCTCTCTGAAAGCTCCCGTCTGTTTTAATGCAGCATCGATCAGAGTTGTTTTACCATGATCAACATGGGCGATAATTGCTATATTTTTTATATTCTTCATGTTTATTTTTCCAATTTGCATAAATGTATACCTACCCTTGCATAGATTGTCTTCGGGGATTGAGGAACTACAATTATGAAATGATATTATAACATATTTTCCCTAACCTGGATAGATGATGAAAAAAGAGATCAATTATTATAAATATAAAAGGAATATCAAAAAATGGAAGGTAATATATACCGCCTGATCATTTCAAATGGCTGCGTAGAGAGATCATTTGTATAATTTCCACTGGTGAAACAAATTACCATTTGCTGATCAGGAAATACGAATATGAACTGGCCTCCATAACCCCATGCAAGGATAGTCTTAAAACTATTTCCATCTATGTTAAAAGCATATCTCCACCAGAAATAGCCATATCCATAATTCTCAGAAACCATTACAATATTTTCAGTTGATTCCCCGATCCATTCCGGGGATACGATCTGCTTACCATTCCAGGAGCCTTTGTTCAATATAAGTTGTCCAAGTTTTGCCATGGACCGCCCGGTCAGGTAGACATCATCCGCCCTGCCGTTCGGAGCCTTGAACCATTTACTCTTTTTAATTCCGAGCTGATCAAAAAGATATAATTCAACGAATTGAGGAAATGTTAGTCCGGAAGCATTTGATATCAGTGCTTCCATTGTATGAGATGCTCCAGTAGAATAAGCAAATTTCTCGCCGGGCCACGAAATTATCTCCCTGTCAAGAGTGAACTTTACCCAATCAGAGTATTGCTCCATCTGATAATAAGTATTCTCAGG
>JAGLQR010000202.1 GCA_023136725.1 Candidatus Aminicenantota bacterium | reverse complement strand
AAAAATGCCCAGGATATTATCGGGTCTATTTCTTTTAAAGAAAGGTATAAGTTTAGAAACTCTTTGGCTATAAAATAAAACGCCACAAACGAAAAGAAGAAAACAATTTTTTTCAAAATTTTCATAAATTACCTCCAAAATCCGGAACACACTTTATATTTAACTCAAATCAGCAAATAAATCTACCTCGATAATGTATATGTCTATTTAACCCGTAAACATATATAATGGTCTCCTTCTCTCTGGAGTCCCTTGTACTTTTTATATTAACATTGTTATCAATTAATGTTATAAGTATTCCAATCATTAATCATGACAAACCGGGTTATAAGATCAAAGAAATCAAATATATCTGTCAGCATAGTTATCCCCTCTTATAATAATGAAAAGGATATTACAAGATGTCTGGATTCTCTATGCAGATATACGGACAGATCCAGTACGGAGATCATTGTTGTGGACAGTTCAAAAGACATGACCGCTGAAATAATAAGTAAAGAATTTCCTCACATCAAACTTTTCAGGCAGAAGAAACGGACCATGCCGGGAGAGGCAAGGAATATAGGGGTCAGTCATGCATCAGGAGAAGTTATTGCATTTACAGATTCCGATTGTGAAGTTGACGGGAACTGGCCGGACAATGGAATAACAAAACTTGAAGAGGGTTTTCAGATCTTAGGCGGACCCGTGCAAAACGGGAGCTCGGGGAAATTTATCAGTAAAGCAGATCACCTTCTTTCATTCAGGGATTATTTACCGGGAGGATCAGAAAGAGAGGTCAACTTTATCCCCTCCTGCAATTTAATTATAAGAAAAATTGATTTTAACAGGATCGGCGGATTCAACGAAAATTTTCTCAGTGGAGAGGATGTTTTATTCTGTAACGAAGCTGTAAAGCGGAATATGAAGCTCCTGTCCCATCCTGACCTCAGGATCCTTCACCATAACAGGACAAAATTCAAAGGCTATCTTACACACCAGTATAATCTTGGTAAATATCTCTCAATGGCCAGAAAAAATATGGGCACACACAATACCCTGTTCCATAAGATCAAACCTCTGGTCATATTCATACCCTTTATCAAGTTAATACGGACATACCTGAAGATCCTAATCAAACATCCGGGAAAACTACCCGGACTTTTACTTTTATCACCCCTGATCATCCCCGGGATTCTGATCTGGAGCATGGGTTATGCAGGACCGATACTGAAAAACAAATGAAACGCAGATCACTATTTACATTATTCACCCTGCTTTATATAAAAAAACCATCAGGCCCCGTGCAGCTTAACCACTTTATAACATCAAAATGTAATGCAAAATGTCATCACTGTTTCTATAAGAACAATCTGAACAGTAACAATGACCTTTCCCTGGATGAGATAATAAAGATCACTGAGAACCTCCCACACCTTTACTTCCTTTTCATTACCGGGGGTGAGCCTTTTATGAGGGCGGACCTTGCCGAAATTATAATTGCCTATTACCGGAATACACGGGTAAAAGAAGTGTCCATCCCCACCAACGGCTTTCTCACTGATAATATATTCAGTACTATGGAAAATATATTGAACAGCTGCCCTGACATTGATTTTAACCTGGTGATCTCTCTTGACGGGCCAAGTGAGATCCACGACAGGATCAGGGGAGTAAAAGGAGGTTATGAGAAAGCAGTTAATACTTTTTTCAAGTTAAAAAACTTAAAAAAGAACCACCCGCAACTTAATATATCCATACTGCCTACACTGCTGCCGGAGAATAAGGATGTGATGTTGGATTTTCTGAAATTCGTTAAAGAGGAACTTGTCCCCGACTCTGTTTCTGTAAACCTTTTGAGATCAGGGCCAGGTGCCCCCGATATAAATTGGATCAGTTCAGATATACTGGAGAAGATACTTGAATGGGAACTCGGTGAACTGCAGGGAGGGAAAGGTCTGAAGGCAAAGATCAGGTCCCTGGTTCACAAACTCCGGCTGGATCTTCTGAAAAGAACTATTACTGAAAAAAAATATTTTATCCCCTGCAGAGCTGCAAACCTTATGGGAGTATTGTCCGAAAATGGAATAGTATATCCCTGCGAACTGCTGTCATGTTCCCCCGGTAATATCAGAAATTTTGATCATGACTTCAGAAAGGTCTGGAACTCATCACAAATAAAGGAGTACAGGAGTACTATTCTAAAGGAAAAATGTTTCTGCATCAATGAATGTTTCAACCGGATAAATATAATCAGCAATCCGGTATTTATTATTAAAAACCTCTTAAAATATAAATTCAGAATTTAAGATCTATCTTCTCCCAATGCAGTTCCCATACATCCTCATTTTCCTCAAGGTAGATCTGTATCTTCAATCGGTTCAATTCCCCAGTATTGAAAAGGGACAGATATTAAACCGGATTGGTTTTATTTTTTTTGTTTTGTTAAAATTCAACTATTAAATCATCGGGAGGGTAAAATGAAAAGATTAGCACTTGTTATAACTTGTCTGATTTTATTGCTCATTCTTCAAACAGGTCCAATGACCGCCGGGGACGGCGTCCGCGGTTGGAAAGGGACTGTCCGGTATACTTTGGACATGAATGATGAAATGTACAGAAACGATATCTCTTTTCTGAAATTGAAAGGGCTTTATGGACAGGATTCCAGAAAGATCTTTTTTGAAGGAGTAATCACCTTCATCCCCACCAATAAACCTAATCTCTTTCTGGCCACCGGGGAAGTAAAGTATAATGTGTCCCTGATCTCTATAGCAAAAATGGGAAATGCCATGGTGATCCACCTCACTGACGGAAAAGGGAAGGAGAAGCTTGAACCGGAATATCGGAGCAATTACCTCCGTATCAACCGGGGAAGCGGTACCTATTCGCTGTCAGTCGACCCCGGGATCTCCGATGAGGATATGGGCGCCTTCGGAGTCCTGGTGAAAACCGTCTCCTATATGAAAGTAACCCGGGCCTTTCTGAATAAAATGGAGGAGGAAAACCGGAAGGTCCCGTTCCCGGAGATGCTGAAGAAAATGTTCCCCGACGTGAAGACGGGGGAGGACCGGGAAAGCATTGTAGGGGAAGCTTTCGGCCGCCCCTTTCCGGGCACCGCCACCATGAAGGATTCTTCAAAGGATGAGAATGGGGGGATCTTCTCCTGGCACCTGAAATCCGTCACGCTGAAAAATGTGAAGCCTTTCAAAATTAAATCTGAAAAAGAAGAGGATGAGGTGTTCGACGACTACTGAAAAGAAGCCGATGAGAAGAATCATCCATGCTTCCACTTCTCCTTCCCGAAATGGTGTCCACATTTTGAACATCTCCACTTCGGATCATTACCGGTTATACAACAACCCCCGAGCCACAACTTTCCAACATTTTGTTCGGTTGCTAATTCTGAGCTTGGTAATCCATAAATGATCGGGATGGAATTGGTAGAATTGCATTCAGGACACTTTGGGTTTACTTTGAACAGGGTCATTATTTCTCCTGGTTATATTATGAACTTGGGGGTACGCCAAATGATGTCGTAAGGGCGAAAAATATTTCGCCCATCTTTAAAATGGCCAGAAGAAAAATACTTTTGCCCTATATTTATTTGGTGCGACCTATTCTGGAAGCTGGAAGTGCCTTTTCGGCACATATGGGTGCCAACTTCTTGACAGAAGAATTGTTAAAAATATTGTTAAAATCGGCTCTTAATCTTAGGTTCCTTTCGAGAGATCAGCCAAAATTATTTTTCGGATATACTTTATATCAGCTCTTATTTTAAATATCATATAAATACCAGCTACCAGAATCCCAAGATCAAAAACAGCAATCGCTCTAAACACGAATATCTTTTTAGCATGGAACTCAACGGCAACCCCTGATAGATCAGGATTGTAAAAAAAGTGAGAAAGTATGTATGACAATAGATTCGCAAAACCTATTATTAAAGATATCCAAAAGAACCGGTATCCCCACCGGAATTGGCTAAATGGGGAAGCAAGCCA
>JAGLQR010000201.1 GCA_023136725.1 Candidatus Aminicenantota bacterium | reverse complement strand
TTTTTTTGTCAAGTTTTAACATTTAACAGGCAAATTCAAAATTGACATCAATTCGTTATTGTAGTAATTAATTTAAATCGAGAAAAAAAATTTATTTTTAGTTACAGAAGCCCCTATACCTATATTTCTACGCAAAGTGTATTCAGAAAATCTTACCGGAACCCTGTCTGTAAGCGATGAAAACTATCAAAAACATATTTATTTTAAGAACGGCTTTATCCTCTATGCTGATACTAATGTGATCCAGGAAAGACTGGGAGAGATCCTGTTCAAATCGGGGAAGATCACGAGGCAGGAATTCTGGAGTATTCACAAAATGATCGAAGGAAAGAACCAGAAGATCGGGAAACTGCTTGTGGAGAATAAGGTCCTTACCGAAAAAGAGGTTTTTCATGGTATACAACTTCAGATAAAGTCTATAGTTCTTTCATTATTTTTTATTAGTTCCGGACAATGGCATTTCGAAGAAAAAGCACCCGAGGTCCCCGATGATTCAAAATTTGATGTTAACCTTGCAAATGTTATTTATGAAGGTGCTGCCCGATATATTCAGAATATAAATATTTACATAAATCAGTATTTTTCAAAATCTCCAAAAGTCCTGCCGATGTCAGGAAAAGTTAAGGAGGTCTTACCGGAAAAACTTGTTAAGTTCCATACATCGCTCAGTAAGTTCTTAAATAAATCAAACGATGAAATACCGTTAGAGTTGGGAATATCTGAAAAAGAGTATTGGGCGAACATTCTGCCGCTCTATCTTCTCGGAGTTGTGGATTTTGATACTATCGAAATAAAAGAAGAGGATAGGCAGAACATAGAAAAAGTAGTAGGGATATATAATAAAATAAAAGAAGAAAAAGTAAATTATTATGAGATATTCGGCCTAAAATCTGATGCATCTTCAGATGATATCAGAAATTCATATTTTGAGTTTGCAAAGAAATATCATCCGGACAGGATCACAAATGCTCCTGATCCCGGGCTGAACGAAATGGCAAATTTCGTATTCTCAGAGATCAACAGAGCATACGACACGCTTATCGATAGCGAGAAGAGGCGTCAATACGATATTGATAAGATAAATAAGAATAGTAATGATGCGACAGGCCCTGATAAATCAATTGAGCGGGCATCTCTTCTTCACCGGAAGGCCAAAACTCTGTTTAATCAAAAAAATTATTGGGAAGCCACTACATTACTTGAGGAAGCAATAAGACTTAATCCCGATAGAGGTGCTTGCTTTCTTTTGTTGGGCATGTCTCAAATGAATATTCCCACAATGACAAGGGCTGCGGAAAAAAACCTTACAATAGCTACAGAACTCGATCCGTGGAGCCCTGAACCTCTTGTCGCCCTCGGACTTCTTTTTCTCAATGAGAATATGACAAAAAGGGCTGAAGGATTTTTCAGAAAAGCTATCTCAATTAATCCGGAAAATGCAATCGCAATAAAAAGATTGAAAGAAATTGAAAAAGACTCTTCGAAAAGTATAAAAAAGAGTTCTATTTTTAAGAAAAAATAGATCTACTTTAAAGAGCTCACTAGAATTTCAGAAACTTTGTCAGTTAATTTTTTTACATTTGAAAGAATTTCAGATGAATCCTTTTTCATTTTCTCAACAAAAGCCTGATCATCTATACCTTCAAGGTTAATGAGTACATTGTAGTATGCTCCGGATGCTGCAGCCATTGCTGTCAAACCCGCCACACCTGAATCAGAAAGCGAATTCGTGTTTCCGGAAGAAGCTACTTCAAGTGCCAGATCAGCTGCATCTTTCGATCTCTCAAGGACAGAGAAGGGGATCATTGTTGCCTCAATAGTAGCATCTTTAACTGCTTTGTCTCTTGTCTTTTTCTCCTCATCATCCTTTTTCGGAAGGGAAAATGCATCCATAATTTTGTTGAATGCAATCGTATCTCTATCGATCGCATCAATAAAAATCCTGTTCAGCTCCTGACCGGATTCCGAAATTGTTATCATTTTATCTCTGACATTCTTATATTTCAATTTCCCCACAGTTAAATTTCCAACCATTGTACTGAGTGAAGAAGAGAGAGCTCCACAAAGCGCAGCCACACTTCCGCCGCCGGGTGCTGGGGAATTAGAGGAAAGTTCCTCAATGAACTCATCGATCTTCATCGATGCAAGTTTGCCTGGCTTTCTGAATCTGTATTCAATTATTCTTTCATCAATATTAAACTCGGAAACTTCATTCAATCCCAAACTTTGTACAGCAATTCTTAATATCTCTTTTTCAGATACTCCGGTTGAAGAGCCCTGTTTCTTCAGATAGTGAATTCCTGCATCAAGGAGGGCTTTAAGAGGAATAAGGCCAACCATTTCACTTCCTGTCACCCTTGCTCCGAATTGACCAGCCAGTTTCTCTGACTCATCAAAGATCTTATATAGCGGAGATTCGTTAAAATCGAGAATATTGACTGTTACCTGTGCCATATTGTATTCATCAATATACCAGCCCATTCCCTGAACACCTTTAAAAAGTCCGGGGATGGTCTCTTTTCCACCGGTTTCTTTGTTCTTAATAACTCTACCCTTCTCACGAATCCTTTTTGCGATCTTGTTAGCTATTTTTGTCTCTTTCGTATTAAGATTTATATTATAAGCAATCAAAAACCCTCTGGCGCCCACAACTGTAGCACCACTCCTGCTGTTAAAAACCGGTTTACCGAAATCCGGAACAAAATCTTTCTTCTTCAGTTTTTCCGGAAGAGCTTCATATTCTCCTTCGCGTATATCCGGCATTCTCTTTCTATCCGGAGTTGAAGCTGAGTTTGCGTAAAGAAATACAGGTATTCCAAGTTCTTCCCCAACCCTTTTTCCAACTTTTTTTGAGATCTCTATACAATCTTCCATTGTGACACCGGAAACAGGAACAAAGGGGCAAACATCGGTAGCACCCATTCTTGCGTGAGCACCTTTATGTTTTGACATGTCAATGAGTTCAGAAGCCTTTTTGATTGCCAGAAATGCTGCCTCTGCCACACCTTCCGGACTACCGGCAAAAGTAACAACAGTTCTGTTCGTATCTTTTCCTGGATCAACATCCAGTAGAACAACCTCTTCAACGCTACGAATCTCATCGGTAATCTTGCCGATTAATACCATATCTCTTCCTTCTGAAAAATTTGGAACACATTCAATAATTTTTTCCATTATTACTCCTGATTGTTATAATTAATCTCTGGATTTTCGGTTTTTCTCTCTCCACTCATAAATTTTTTTATGATCACCTGAGAGAAGCACGTCCGGAACACCCATCCCATCAAAATCTCGGGGCATTGTATATTGAGGATATCCATATTGATTATCTACATAAAATGAATCTGTTTCAACAGATTCCCTGTTTCCAACTACACCTTCTATCATCCTTCCCACGCTTTCCATAAAAATTCCCGCGGCAAGCTCTCCACCCATTATCACATAGTCACCGATTGATATCTCCGCATCTACATATTTATCAATGAATCTCTGGTCAATACCTTCATATCTGCCACATATCAGGATATGATGATCTATATTCGAGTGTTCTTTAACTTTCTTTTGTGTAAGTTTTTCCGCATAAGCGGAAAACAAAACAACCTGGCCATCTTTTTTCTTTTTGATATGATTAACAACATTTCGGAGTGGTTCCGGAGTCATTACCATACCTGCACCACCACCATACGGCCTGTCATCGGTCTTTCTGTGTTTATTATCGGTATAATCTCTCAGATCATAAACATCAATATTAATAATCCCGTTATCAACAGCTTTTCTGAGCAAACCTGATCCGGTAATACCATTGATCAATTCCGGAAATATTGAAACCACTGAGAAGTGCATTATTTATTCAGATTTTTCAAACCGTCAGGAGGATCAATAAGTATTGTTTTCTCTGACGAGCTGATTTTCAATATAATTGAATCATCAAAAGGGATTATTATGTATTCTGTACCATCAAAGGTTTCGATCATCTTATTCGGCCCTGC